>DASRYX010000224.1:0-3840 GCA_035686985.1 Planctomycetaceae bacterium
GTCCAGCGTTCGATCTCGAGGTTCACGAAATACTGCGTGATGATCCCGAGCATCGCCGCCCAGAAGAAGACAAAGCCGGACGTGTACGCGATCCGTGGCCAGAGAATGTATTCGCCGGAGCCCAGCGCCAGCCCCGCGAGAATGATGCTCGGCCCGACCATCCGCGTCCACGGAATCGGCTCCGGCATATCCCGATACTTGAGCGGCGGCAAATGCTGATGCGGAATGACCTCATCAGGCACGAGATCGGGCTGGTCGATGGCAGATGGTGAATGGTCGATGGTGGGATATCCATGATGTGTCAGAACGCCGGAAGCCCACGGTTTCTGAACCGTGGGTCTCTTCATACCCAGGGTTAAGAAACCCTGGGCTTCCCAAGTCATTTTGCTTTCAGCGCCACAAACCGTTCATACGCCGCAGACCACGCAGCGGTATCGCGTGGTTCGTAACGTTTCATCGTAGATGACGCCCGCACCACACCGCGAATCTCGGACAACGTGCGGATCGATCCCGACGTTCGCGCCTGCAGCAACACGTTCCCCAGTGCCGTTGCTTCCACCGGTCCGGTGATGACCGGCCGACCGGTCGCGTTGGCGGTGAACTGATTCAGCAGTTCGTTCTGCGTCCCGCCGCCGACGATGTGAATCACCTCGATCGGCGTTCCCGACAGTTCCTCCAGCCAGCCCAGCACGGTCCGATATTTCAGCGCGAGGCTTTCGAGACAACACCGCACCAGCGCCCCGGCGGTTTGCGGGACCGGTTGCCCCGCCTGCTGGCACCAGCTGCGAATCGCCGCGGGCATGTCCGGCGGCGCGAGGAAATCGGCCGCGTCGGGATCAATTAACGACTTGAACGGTTCGGCCGCATTCGCCTGCTGCGTCATCGCCGTGTAATCGAGCGGCGTGCCGGCGCGATCGAAGGACCGCCGACATTCCTGCACGAGCCACAAGCCCATGATATTTTTCAGCAGGCGATAGGTGCCATCGACGCCGCCTTCATTGGTGACGTTGAGTTCGAGCGCTCGGGGTGTGGTGACCGCGTGCGGAAGTTCGAGTCCCATCAGCGACCACGTCCCGGAGCTGATATACGCCCAGTTCGCTTTGCCGGTGTGTTCCGTCGGGACAGCGGCGACGGCGGCGCCGGTGTCATGGGTCGCCGGCGTGACGACATCCAATCGCGGCAGATTCATCCGCTGCGCAACGCTTTCCCGCAGGCGACCGAGTTTGGTCCCCGGATTCACCACCTGCGGAAACATCCCCGTCGGCAAGTCGAACCGCCGCAGCATGTCCGTCGCCCACGTTTTCTTGACCGCATCGAAACATTGGGACGTGGTCGCGTTGGTGAACTCGACCACCTGACTGCCGCACATCAGCCAGTGCAGCACGTCGGGCATCATCAGGAACTTGTCGGCCTGCGCCATCAAAGCCGGATTGGACTGCTGAAAGGCGAGCAACTGGTAGAGACTGTTGATCTCCATGAACTGCAAGCCGGTCTGTGCGAAGATGTCGCTGCGGGAGACCCGGCGAAACGCGGCTTCCATGTGCCCCTTGGTGCGCGGGTCGCGATAACAGTACGGCTGCCCGAGCATCTCACCGGTTTTCGAGAGCAGGACGTAATCCACGCCCCACGTGTCGACACCCACGGAGACAATCGACGAGCCGAACTTTTCGACGGCTTTGCCCAGCCCGGCCTGAATTTCGGCCCATAACCGCATCACGTCCCACCGCAGGGTGTCGGCGACCGAGACCGGCCCGTTGCTGAAACGGTGCAACTCTTCGAGCCGGACCTTCTGCCCGTCGAACAACCCCGCCATCACCCGGCCGCTCTCCGCACCGAGATCCACTGCCAGAAAACACTGCTCGCTCATCTCGTCCCTCTCCACGCTGTGAGACGGCCATGATAGGGTTCGGACTGACGCGCGACCACCGATGCCGCCTGCGGGCGGCGCGGTCGCGGTGACATTTCCTGCGTTGCTGGACGGAGCGGCCGCCTGGCGGAGGATTTCCCGCAAACGACTGTCCATCGGGCGATTTGATGTGGGCGGAAGGTGATCTCCGCCGATAGCGCGCGGGATCGCGACGCTTCCATTTCCCACGACGGGTTGTGAAAGTTTGTCAACGGCGACGACCCGCACGACGAGTCCTGCCACTCCCGTCTGATTACACAACATCCTCGCTGCAAAAATCACGTGCCCGGACAAACCGAGCGCAGAATAGAGCATCCCCTGATCTTTTCGACACCGGTGCGTGCCGGGTCACTCCTGATTTCCGTTGAGGTTCCGCACGAAGGACTGCGGGCGTTGTGAAACACCGGTGAAAGGAATCGCCTTGTTCCGTTCAAGGGCCCGCTCATGACTCGTGCCGCGTGGTTGCAGTCGGTATTCCGTGCGTTGACCGGTCCTACTCTTCAAAGCGAGCCCCGTGCGGCACGGCGGGTGAAACCGTCGTCGCTGCCGGCGGAAATTCGCCTGCTCGAAGCGCGAACCTTGCTGTCGGGTCTGGCCGTCGAACAACAGGCCACAACATCCGCGTTAAGCCCGGTGTTCGCGGAAGAGTTCAACACCGGTGCGGTCATCACCCGCACGCGTACGGACGCCTCGCAGGCCCGGGTGATCGCCCCCGGTGAAGGCAGCCTTCGCCCGGGCACCCAACTGAGCGGTAACGGGCTGCAGTTCAATCTGGTTGCCGCGCCCGCGATGTCCCAGCAGGCGATCGACGGTTTCCAGGAAGCCGCGGATTTGTGGAGCTCGATTCTCCGTGACGACATCATGGTGAACATCGACATCGATTTCACCGTGCTCGGCACCGGCATTCTCGGCTCGACCGGCTCGACTTCGCAGGGTAACAACCTCACTTCGGTGAGGAATGCGCTGACCGCGGACGCCAAGTCGCTCTCCGATGCGTCGGCCGTGGCCAATTTGCCCTCGGGATCGACGCTGTCGCTCTACACCAGTAACCCGACCACGGGGGCAGCAGAGCTGGATAACAATGCCACAGGCAACAACAGCACTCTCGATATCAACACCGCCAACGCCAAAGCGATTGGTTTACTGTCCGCGAGCAACTCCGCGTCGGATGGCTCGATCACGTTCAGCTCTCTCTTCACCTGGGACTTTGATCGCAGTGACGGCATCGCTCAGGGTGCTTTCGATTTTGTCGGCGTCGCGGCCCATGAAATCGGTCACCTGCTCGGATTTGTGAGCGGTGCCGACGTCGTCGATGCGACGTCGCACAACGGCAGCAGCGCTCCGCTCAGTCTGGACCCGTTCCGCGTCGTCTCGACGCTGGATCTGTTCCGTTACTCCTCGGCCAGCGAAACCGCGGGGGCCGACATCGACGTGCGAGCCGACACTGCGACGAAATACTTCTCGATCGACGGCGGCGCCACGCAACTGACGACATTCTCGACCGGCAGCGCCAATGGTGACGGACGCCAGTGCAGCCATTGGAAGGACAATCTGAACATCGGGATCATGGATCCGACGGCGGCCCCGGCCGAGTACACCGACATCACGAACTTCGATGTTCAAGCCTTCGACGTGATGGGCTGGGATGTCGCGATGGATCAGGGGGACTCCCCCGACACCGGCAGCGGAACCGGGACCGGCAACTACTCCACGAATCTCGCTGACAACGGCCCGCGGCATCTGCTGTTCAGCGCGAGTGGTTCGATCACTGATCCGAGCGGTGCGCCCAAAGTGTATCTCGGCGCCGGCGTGACTGGAGAACTGGCGGCCCTGCAGAACAGCACGGCGACCGGCGATGTTGATAACGGAATTACGTCCCTTCCGGCGCTCGTTCCCGGAACGACGCAGAATTTCACCGTGACCTCGACGGGCAA
>DASRYX010000225.1:0-2945 GCA_035686985.1 Planctomycetaceae bacterium
CCGTCTCGGGACCAGCATTGCGGAAGGTTTGATCGGGCGCAATGCCCCGCGGATAAGACCGAAACGGCGTTGGATCGAAGATCGCGGTTTGCGTTATGGCTTTTCGTATGACATCGGTTCACAGAAGCCGGACGATCTGCCGCCGTTGCGGTTGGAGCGTGCCGTTCCCAAAGAGTGGCGGTTTGAATCACGCGATCTGTTCGGCGACTTTGGTTCGCTGCAGCTGACGGGGCTCGCCGTCGAATGTGCCGAAGGGGGCAGCGGTTACTTCGATCACGTGTATCTCGCGCGGACGCCGCAGGACGTGGACTTCCTGCGGAACTATCGCGTCGAGTCGAAAGCCGCGGCGCCCAATCCCGATCCCACTTATGCCCGGCGTGCTCAGTCCTCGCTGGACTGGGGACCGATGATCGCCAATTTCGCGCCCGAGTTTGCGATCACGGAGGCCGTGCACGGGCTCGTCGAACTTCGTGAGCACATGGGTCAGGGCGGCGCGTGGCAGACACATCCTCACGAACAGCAGCGGCCGTTCATCTTCCGCACGGGATTGCATCTTCCCGCGGACAAGCCGAAGCAGCTTTCGATGCGGGTGTCGCACCTGCAAGACAAAGACTGGTCACTGGTCGTGAAGGTCAACGGCGAAGTTCATCATCAGCAGATCGTGAACGCTGCGCTGACGCAGCCTCAGCGCGGTTGGGCGCTGGTGACGGTGGATCTATCCAAGTTCGCCGGTCAGAAAGTGCTACTCGAAGTCCAGAACGCCTCGAACGACTGGGCCAACGAGCATGCCTTCTGGAAGCGGATCGTGATCGAAGACCATTAACGGTCCCACAATCCTTCGGTGTCGCGCAGCGGTTCCGTTCCCGCTGCGGCGGTATCCAGCACGGACGCGATTTCCTCCGGCAGATCGGCGGAGCGCATCGGTCCCTCCGGCGGGAAGACGCAGAAGGCGATCTTCATCTCGCCGTCCGCAAGGCGCGTTTCACCGCGGTAAAATTCGTACCGATTGGTCAGCGAGCGCGGCGAGCGCCGCACGATGCTGATGCGGATCTCGATGATCTGCTCATAAAACGCAGGCGAATGGAACGAGCAAGACGCCGCCACGCGCGGCCAGCCGTACTCCGTGCCGTCGGCAAGCCGCCCATGAATTTTCAGGCCGAGCGCGCGAAAAAACGCATGCTCGGCCTGTTCCATGTAGCGGTAGAAGTTCGCGAAATGCACGATCCCGGCGAGATCGGTATCACAGAACTCAACGCGGCGGGTAGTGCGAAAGTGCGTCATATCATCGAGGGTAGCGTGACGGCCTGCGGGACGGCAACCCGATCCCCCTCGGGGTGGCTGAGACGCTCCGCGACTCCGTGTGGCGGGTCGTTGCGAACAACCCCCGGCGCGGACGTTGTCCGCAACGATGACGGAATCATGGGCAGAACGATCTCAGCCACCCCGTCGACGTCGCCGCAATGGAATCGCATCCCCGGTGAGCTCGGCCGGTGATCCGATCCCCGATGATCGCCCGTCGTCACAGGCTCGCATCGCGCGGCACGTCTGGAACGCTGTGAACTCTCAGAACCGCAGGTCGACCACACGGCCGGGAATCAGGCGGATCCAGCGGACGTCGGTCGAGACGACCTGACCGTCCGGCGACTTCCGTTCGGCCTTGATGGCATAAATGTGCGGCACGCCGGGCAGCAACGGGTCTTTGGCTTCGAGACGCCAATGCTTCCCCGTCCAGATCGACTTCATGCCGCGGGCCGAGACATCCAGTTCTTCCGGAAGGTAAACATCGACGGCGGCCATGCGCGGGTGTTTCTCGTCATCGAAAATTCGCGACCGCTGCTGATACGTACGTCCCAATGTCCCCGGAGGCGGACTCATGCCGAAGCGGTTGACGCCGGCGCTACCGTTGGTGAGGGCCCCCGGCGGGAGCGGTGCGTAATCCCCGGCGATCGGCGTCGGTGTGAGCATCTGCCCCGGCGGCAGGGCTGGGATCGTCGGGTCAAACGTGGGTTGCGGCGTATTCGTCACGCCAGGTTGCGGTGCAGTCGTCGGTGGCGTGGACGGAAGCCCCGGCGGCGGTGCTGGCGGCAAGCCCGACGAGTAGTTCGGAGTCGGACCATCGCTCGGCGGAGTCATCGGGATC
Source organism: Planctomycetaceae bacterium (assembly GCA_035686985.1). Taxonomy (GTDB): domain Bacteria; phylum Planctomycetota; class Planctomycetia; order Planctomycetales; family Planctomycetaceae; genus DSVQ01. The sequence continues at coordinate 2,141 of DASRYX010000225.1, forward strand.
GGCGTTAGCGGGGCACCCGGAGGTGGCGCGATCTGACTGATCGGCATGACGTTCGTGCGATTGCACGGACAGGCAGCGAAGACTCCGGCGCTCGTGAGGCTCGCGGTGCAGGCAATTCCCAGACTCAAGGTCTTCCAACGAAACATGGCAAGCCCCAACAGATGATCCGTGCGATTTCGTGCGATGTCGGCCCGAAGCACTGGCCGACATCGCAACTCTATCCGCGCGGCGGAGACGTGCGGTCAGCTGTCTCGAGAGCGCGACGGATTTCGTCTGCGACTTTGCGGACGGTGAGCGCTGCAGCGATCAAGAAAAGAACGCGTGCCCGATTACTCGACAGGGAATGCGGACCGGGCCGCGGGGTGCGTGAGGAACTTGGGCGGCGGCGGATCGGTGACGTCCGCGACAGGTTCTCCGAGTTCTTCCGCGGAGAGCTGCAGGCTCGACGGCATATTCTCCGGACTATCCGAAACACGGCGAATATTCGCCCCCAGAACATTGAGTTTGCGCTCGAGCCGCTCGTAACCCCGATCGAGGTGGTAGATCCGCCGGATGACGGAGTCGCCTTCCGCCGCGAGAGCCGCCAGCAGTAACGCAGCACTTGCGCGGAGATCCGACGCCATTACGCAAGCGCCACTGAGCGGCTTACCTCCAGCGATGATTCCCCCGGCCCCTTCTCGACGGACTTGCGCGCACCGAGACGGCAAAGTTCGGGAATGTGCAGAAAACGGTCGGGGAAGACTTTGTCGGTCACAACGCTGATGCCATGGGCCTGCGTCAGCAGCGCCATCAACTGGGCCTGCAC
>DASRYX010000226.1:0-5064 GCA_035686985.1 Planctomycetaceae bacterium
GTCCTGTGTCCAAGAGTCGTCATCGCCACGAGATTTCCCGCACGGTCGACGAGAGGCCCACCACTCATCCCGGGTGACAGTGGCGTGGAGGTCTGCACCCACGTTCCTTCGTAGTCGACGCCGAGTTCTTCGCGAAGCTCCTGTGCCGACCGGACCGCGCTCACGATCCCTTCCGTCGTGGAGAACGAAAAGCCCTCGGGCGCACCGAAGGCGACCACCGAGATGCCTTTCTTCGGCAGCGTTTTGGACAGCGTGATGGGGTGCAGCTTCTCCTTCGGTGCATCGATCTTGATGATCGCAATGTCTTTCTTGGGGATGGTCAGCCGCACGCCCAGTACCTTGGCTTCAAAGCCGTTGGCGAATTTGACCGTCGCCGATTTGACGCCGGCAATGACGTGATAGTTCGTCACCACCGTTCCGTTCGTGTCGACGACATACCCGCTGCCTGTCCCGCGTCCGTCGTCCATATTGATTTTGACGACCGACGGTTCAACGGCTTCAATGAGTTCCGGCAGATCAAGCGGTTCTTTCTTCTCGGGCTTATCCGGTGTGGAAGTGCCTTTGGATGAGAGTTGTGCCACCGCGGGATCGGCGGCCTTCACATCGGCGGTGGTCGTCACGGGAGTGGCGGCGGCGACCGAGGTCGCGGTCGTCGCGGGAGCAGCCGTTGTGACCGGGGCGACCGGCGGTGCCACTACCGGCGCTGCGACGACCGCAGCCGGTGCGGTGGGCGCGGGCGGAGAACTGCTGCGTGACATTATCGCGACCGCGATCACCGCTCCAGCCACCACCGCGGTCCCGCCGATGCCCGCCACCAGACCCACGACCAGCCCGACGTTGTGGTTGGCGTGGCTCTTCCTCTTGCCGCCGCGACTGCGCGACCCGCGCTGGGCTTCGTCGCCGTCCGGAACGCGCACGGTCTCGCCGCACGCGCGGCACTTGATCCGCTGACCAACCAGCTCTTCTTTAACGGTGAAACCTTCAAAGCAACTGGGACAAGTCACGTCAACGCGCATGAACGGCCCCCGAGAAATCACCGAAGTCGACGGATTCGGACAAGAACGGACGATGAACGATTTGAAAGGGATGTGCGCATGCTAATGTTCACTTCTGGACAATTCCAGCGTATGTTTGCGCTTGTCCTTGATTTCTGCAGGAACGCTGTGCATCCAGCGGCAGATCAGATTACGCCGGCCTGACACTTCAGTGCAGCGGCGACGGCGAGTTCGTCACAACGCTCGTTTTCCGCATGGCCGGTGTGGCCGCGGATGAGCGTGAATTTCACGGTGTGCTGGCCGAGGAGATTGTCGAGTCGCTGCCAGAGCTCGACGTTTTTGACCGGCTTCCACTGCGAGCCTTCACGGCGGCGCCAGCCGTTTTTCTTCCAGCCGGGCAGCCACTCGCTGCTCCCCTTAGCCACATAAGAACTGTCGGTGACAACTTCGACGGCGGACGGCGTGTGCAGCGATTCCAGTCCGGCGATGACCGCCATCAGTTCCATCTGATTGTTGGTCGTGAGGATCTGGCCGCCCGAGCCTTCTTTCTCGGAACCCGTTTTCGGGTGACGGAGAATGTAGGCCCAGCCGCCGGGACCAGGATTACCGCGGCAGGCACCGTCGGAGAAAAGTTGGACGAAGGCGCGAGCCGCCGGCGTGGAATCCGATGACGCCATGCGACATCCCTGAGGCGAAGGAAACGGAGAGTGGATCAACGTTCGCGGAAAATGATCCGTCCGCGGTTGAGATCGTACGGCGAGACTTCCACGGTGACGCGGTCACCGGGAACGATACGGATAAAATGCTTGCGCATTTTTCCGGCGACGTGGGCGAGCACGGTATGCCCATTTTCCAGCACCACGCGGAACTGCGTATTGGCCAACGCCTCGACGACGTTGCCATCCACTTCGATCGCTTCTTCCTTCGCCATAAACTCCCGCTCGTCACTCAAGATACACGGTGGACAATCCCGGCGCGTCCTGTAGCGCCAGCAATTGCGAATTGTATCGACTCCCGCAGTGACAAACCATCAGATTCCGAAAAATCATGAGGATGAGGGTTGAGAGCGGAAAAAGGCGAATGTTCGCACTCTCTGCCCCTCTACTCTCCACCTTCTCCTTTCAACTCTCTGGCACCGGTGGTCAGGGATTGCCCGCGGGGGTAGACTTGCAGCGTGCGCTCTGATCGACACGTCAAAAAATCTGTGAAAGAGACACTATGCCGAATTCTCATCGCTGGTTGTGGTCGCTGATTCTGTGCGGGATGACGCTGCCGGTTTTTGCGCAGGACGCCCCGAAGGAAAATGACGCCATCAAGCCCGTGCCGCGCGACGGCAACTGGACCAAGCGGCAGGAGTTGCTCAACTCCCGCGTGAAGGATGGCAAAGCCGACTTGCTCTTCATCGGCGACTCGATCACGCAGGCGTGGGAAGGTCCCGGCAAAGACGCCTGGGCGAAGCACTTCGCACCGCGGAACGCTGTGAACCTGGGCATCGGCGGCGACCGCACGCAGCACGTTCTGTGGCGGCTCGACAACGGCAACATCAACGACATCAAGCCGAAACTCGCCGTGGTGATGATCGGCACCAACAACGCCCGCAGCAACAAACCGGAAGAGACCGTCGCCGGCGTGACCGCGATTGTCACCAAGCTGCGGGAAAAGCTGCCGGAAACCAAGATTCTGCTGCTGGCGATCTTCCCGCGCGGGGCCGACAAGGACGACCAGCTTCGCCAGACGAACAACAAGGTCAACGAGCAGATTGCGAAGCTCGCGGACGGCAAGATGGTCGAGTACCTCGACATCGGCCCGAAGTTCCTCGCCGAAGATGGCACGCTCAGCAAAGACATCATGCCCGATCTGCTGCACCTCAGCGTGAAGGGCTATGAAATCTGGGCCGAAGCGATCGAACCGCACGTCGCGCGAATGATGGGCAGCTGATACCTCTTGTCCCCTCTCCCTGAGGGAGAGGGCCAGGGTGAGGGGGACGCACGCTTCATACGTCAAACCAATTGGACGCGTTGTCTGCACTCACCCCCTCATCCGGCCTATCGGCCACCTTCTCCCTCAGGGAGAAGGGACCATTCGCGGGCGTTTCCTGACAGTCTCGAGTCGACCTCATCCGAAGTTGCTCATCGTGTGGAACCGTCTCAAATCGCTGTTCGGGTGGCAGCCGCTGGCGGACAACGAGTTCGAAGCCGCGCGGATGAAGCTGCTGGCCGAGACGCCTGTGCCGGTCTTCTGGCTGTTTGGGAAGACCGGCAGCGGGAAGTCCTCGATCGTCCGCGCGCTCACGGGGGCGACAGCGGCGGAGATTGGCAACGGCTATCGTCCGCAGACGAAAACGTCCGCGGAGTATGATTTCCCCTCGCCGGAGCAACCGGTTGTGCGGTTCCTCGATACCCGCGGGCTGGGCGAAGCGCATTACGATCCGGCAGAAGATCTCGCTACCTTCGCTGCGAAAGCGCACCTGATTCTGGTGACAGCGCGGGTCGCAGATCAGGCGCTCGAACCGATACTCGTCCCACTGAGAAAAATCCGGGCCGCGGCGCCGCACCGCCCGGTGGTTCTCGCGCTGACCTGCCTGCATGAAGCGTATCCCATCGAGCAGCACCCGTCGCCCGATCCCTTCACAACCGATACCGACTGGCCCGAAGCGTTGCCCGGCGAACTTCACCGGATGCTGGTGATGCAGCAAGGCCGATTCGCGGGGCTTGTCGACCACATCGTGCCGATCGATCTCACCCCGGTTGAGGAAGGCTTCCAGCAACCACAGTTCGGGCTAGACCGCCTGGAATTCACGCTCCAGTCGGCGCTGCCGAAGGCCTACCGGCAGACGTTGATGCAGCTGCACGATGTCCGCGAACAATTGCAGGATCTCACCGAACGGCAGGCGTGGCCGGTGATTCTCAGTTACAGCAGTCTGGCCGCAACCGCCGCCGCGACGCCGCTACCGTGGGCCGATATCCCGGTTGTTCTCGGTTTACAGACCCGGCTGATCTATCTGATCGCCGAATTGTACGATCAGCCGATGCGCTCCGACGAACTGATGAAAATGGCGGGCGCACTCGGCGGGCAACTCCTGACGCGCTACGCCATCCGTGCGCCGCTGAAATTTTTGCCGTTCGTGGGCCACACGCTGAGTGCCGCGATGGCGTTTGCGTACACGCTGTCCCTCGGTAAAGCGTGCTGCTGGTATTTCGGGGAAATCAAAGCCGGCCATATTCCGACGCAAGACGACCTCAACGCCGTCTGGAGCGAAAAGCTGCAGGACGCGCTACAGGTCTGGAAACGACGCGGAAGTCTGTAATCACAGAATCGAGAGATTTCTTGCCGGTCGGCGCAACGCCCCTTTTCACTCGCTCTCTTGTCGTAATCGCATATCTGAATTGAGGATCCGTCCACATGCGTGCAGTCCACCGAGAATGGCTGACGAGAGTGGGTCGGCTTGTCGGTTGCCGTGTGGGAATCTATAATCCCGGCTGGTTTGCATACTGAAACCGTGTCGCGGAGACGACTTGTGACCGGCCCAACTGTTGGCTGGTCCCGCGATGCGTTTCGTCTGTCAGGAGTCGATGCCAGTGGCCCCGGTTCGCGTCGGTATCAACGGTTTTGGTCGGATTGGTCGCATTGCGTTTCGGGCGATGGCGGCCCGTCCCAGCGAATTTGAAATCGTCGCCATCAATGACTTGGGGAAGCCGGATTCACTGGCCACCCTCTTGAAGTACGACAGCATCCAAGGCCGGTTCCCCGGCACCGTCAGCCACGAAGGTGATTCGCTCATCGTCAACGGCAAGAAGGTGAAAGTCTGTGCCGAGAAGGATCCCGGTAAGCTGCCGTGGAAGGATCTCGGCGTTGAAATCGCCCTCGAATCGACCGGTTTCTTCACCGGCAAGGCGAAGGATGGCAAGCCGGGTTACGACAGCCACATCGCTGCCGGTGCCCGCAAGGTGATTCTGTCGGCTCCCGCGAAGGACAAGCCGGACCTGACCGTGGTGATGGGTGTGAACGACGGCGATCTGAAGCCGGAACACCTGACGATCTCGAACGCGAGCTGCACGACGAACTGCCT
>DASRYX010000227.1:0-2033 GCA_035686985.1 Planctomycetaceae bacterium
ATATTCACACCGTACGAAAGCGCCTTGTGACGATTTCCGCACCCTCCTCCGTTCGTATCGCCACGCGCGGCAGCCAACTCGCTTTGTGGCAGGCTCGACATATCGCCGATCTGATCCGGCGCGCGAGTCCAGCCATAACCGTCGAGTTGGTGGAAGTTTCGACCACCGGCGACCGCGTGCAATCGCAACCGCTACGCGACATGGGCGGCACGGGCGTCTTCACGCGCGAAGTGCAGCTGGCCGTGCTCGATGGCCGGGCGGATCTTGCGGTTCACAGCCTGAAAGATCTGCCCACGGAAACCGCACCGGGATTGCAGCTCGCGGGAATCCCCGAACGCGGCGTGACAGCCGATGCGCTGGTCCTGCCGGCGGGAAGTTCGTTGGCTCCACAGTGGGAAGCCTTGCCCCCCGGTGCCCGAGTCGGGACGGGCAGCCCGCGGCGGCAATCGCAACTCCGATTTCAGCGGCCGGATTTGCAATTGAGTGAAATCCGCGGGAACGTCGAGACGCGACTGCGGAAACTTGATGACGGTGAATACGACGCGCTGGTCCTTGCCGCAGCCGGATTGACGCGACTCGGTCTGGCGCACCGCATCAGTTGCGAGCTCACGCCGCCGGTGATGTACCCCGCCGTCAGCCAGGGGGCAATCGGCCTCGAATGCCGCGCGGAGGACATCGCGACGCAACAGTTGCTGCAACAGATCACGCACGCTCCGACGTGGGCCGCAGCGCTCGCCGAGCGGTCATTACTGCGATCGCTTCGCGCGGGATGTCATGCCCCGGTCGGTGTCAACACCCGCGATGAGGGTTCCACGCTGATGATGGAGGCCGTGGTTCTCTCTCCGAATGGAACGCAACGCTGGATCACCGCCGCGAACGGCGATGCATCAAGTCCGGAAGCCCTCGGCGCGCTCGTCGCCCAATCACTCATCGATCAGGGTGCCGCCGCCGTCTTGTAGGGTCCGCTGTGCGGACCGTCTTCATTGGGTGTCGCGGATGGGTCCGCACAGCGAACCCTACGGCTTGCGGCTCGGCGGTGCCGCTGCGGAAAGTTCGTCCTTCTTGGCGGTGATCGGATTCACCGTCCACTGATAATTGATGATTCGCCGGCCGCCGAGTTGTTCGAGCCGTAGCGTTAACGGTTCGCCGCGAATGCGGTCCGCGTTCGGTAACCGGTAGAACTTGCGGTCTTCGCCGTTGCCCAGTTTCGTGATGTTTAGCCGCTGCCGCCGTTCGCCGGGCACATACAGCGTGCAACGAAAGTCCAACACTTCCGCCGGCAGCGTGCGATTGACGACGATCTGCTCGATTTCCAGGCCGCCGTCCGGTAGCAACCGGTCAATCACCTCGATGGAGATATCACCAGTTCCGACCTGATACGGATGATAGACCCGGAACCGACGCGGGCGATCGGAGATGAGATTGAAGTCGAGAAACGCCATCTGCTCACCCAGCCGGGCGTTCGAGGGCAGCGTGATGCTCAGCGGCAGGCGGTAACTTTCACCGACGCCCAGTTGCAGCGGCCACTCGTGGACGTTGGCTTCCCATTCGTACGGCAGGACGAGATTCACGGTGCCACTCACGCCCTGCTTGAACGTGTTCCGTCCGAGAATGGCGTCCTGATGATCGCCGTACTCACTTTTCATCTGGCCCTTTTCGAACTGGGCGGAGATGCGCCAGCGGGCCACCGATTCGAGACCACCGCGAATGAAAATCGGGAGCGGTCCGATGTTGACGCTCTGCTCGCCGGTTTTGGAATCCGTGGGCAACGCGACACGTCGGCCCCAGAGATCGAGCACGTACGGCTGGTCTCCGAAGTAGAGCGATTCCGTTACCGGCTTTTCACTCCACAGCGCCACGATCGCTTCGCCGTCGCGAACGAACACCGCGTTCGGCGTGCGCTTGGGCAGCACGAATGTGCCGATGTACTCCGCGTTCTGCATGGCGAGCGTGGCGGTCCGCCAGGCCAGAAACAGCTCCGCGGGAGCCCCGTTGGGCTCGAGCAGGCCGCAGCGCGGATGAAAGATGTCGGT
>DASRYX010000228.1:0-4127 GCA_035686985.1 Planctomycetaceae bacterium
ACCTGTCCGGTGGACTTGTTCAACATCAGGTCTTCAATGATCCCGTAGGATTCACCTTGTTCGTTGATCACTTCCAGGTTGAGCAGTTCTTTGACCCGGGTGACGCGGCCGGTCTTTTCCGCCGACGCGGCGTCGGCGTTCGGGGCCGCCGTGGTCTTCTGCACGGTGTCCTGAGCCTGGAGAGTCTGAGACCACGTCATCGCAGCGGCGACAGCCGCCAAGGCAAGCAGTTTGAACTGGTTCACGATCGAATCCTCTGATTGATGCAAGCTAGGCAAAGTGCGCCATGCACTCCGCACGCTCGACCAATTCGCAAACCGGGTGCCGTAGCCACTGGTAGATATGAGCCGGTCGAACAGCGACCAGTCCCTCAGAATTGCCCGGCGATGCGGTTCGATGGTGGGCGGCGTCGATTTCTCACTCGAGGGGGGATCGGTACCATCGGGAAGTGAAACGAAATGACTTCCTGCTTCGGGTTCGTAGAACATGGCTTTTCTGCAACGGGTTCGTGAGTCCGCCGGTCGCGCGGTTCTGGTATTTACCGTCACGATCATGAGTCTGGGTCTGTCTACGGACCTCGCGGCTCAGTCGGTGCCGGCGTCGCCGGTCGAGTTCATCGATACCGGATTCGAGAACGCTTCGCCGCTATGGTACGAGACCGCGGCGGATGGATCGGTGCAGGTTTATCTGCTTTACGACCACGAACGTTCGTCCCCCAACCGCGCGGCGGGACACATTCACTTTCGTGTGCAAGCACCGCGAGGCACGAAACTCACGCTGGAGTTCCGCAATCTCGACAACGTGTGGAACAGCCAGCCCGGCTCGGTCGCGCGCGAGTTGAAAGCGGTCGTCGTTTCCGAAGATGGACAGCAGTGGCGGTCCGTCGCGACGGAATCACCGGCGGAAGGGCGTGTCCGACTGCCGATCGAAATGCCCGGCCCGACGTTGTATGTCGCCCGCGTGGAACCGTATCGCCTGTCTGACCTCGACCGACTTTATGAAACCATCGCCAAGCATCGCGATGTGGAAGTCACGCCGATCGGTAAGACCGTGGAAGGTCGCCCGCTGGAGATCGTGCGGGTCGGCGATCCGGATGCACCCCATCGTGTCTTCGTTCGGGCTCGTGCGCATCCGTGGGAGAGCGGAGGGAACTGGGTCGTTCAGGGATTGATTCAACGCCTGTTGCAATCCGATGCCGAGGCCGAGAAGTACCGTCGCGACTATTGTCTGTACGTTCTCCCGATGGCGAACAAAGATGGCGTGGCGCGGGGACGCACCCGGTTCAATCTTCGCGGCAAAGACCTCAATCGCAACTGGGACCAGCCAGCGGATCCCGAGCTCGCGCCGGAAAATCATGCGCTGGAAAAGTGGCTCGAAGCCCTGATCGCGAAAGGTCGCCGCCCGCATCTCGCCCTCGAACTGCATAACGATGGCAGCGGGCTGCTGCACATCAGTCGCCCGCCGGTGACCGACATCGAGCGGCATCTCGCGCGCATGGCGACCTTCGAGCAACTATTGCGGAAGCACACATGGTTCACCGAGGGGAGCACCAAGCCGACGTTTCGCAATTCAGGCACGCTCGGCGACGGCTGGTTGCAACGTTACGGCATCGACGCCGCCGTGCATGAGTTTAACTGCAATTGGATCGCCGGCCGTCAGCGCGCTCCGCTCGGGAAGGATTGGGAAGAGTACGGCGCGGGGCTGGCGAAGGCCTTCGATGAGTACTTCGGGGAGGTTCAACCCTGAGCCTTCGCGCGTGGTCTGCGTTGTAAATCTTGCAAACGCAATCAAAGCCTTACAAGCTCTTCACCCGCATGGATTTGAACCCACAAATTACCGGTCTTTGCTATCAACAGTAGTGACATTCTCCACCACGATTGCAGCACGGATGTGAGCCGGATTTAGCCCATTTCTGCAATCGTGGGACATGGCACGGCATCTGCATTTTCGCGGGGTGTGGACGAAGACGTCCTCTCGCAAACAGTCAATACGCAGGGATGGGTTCAATGATTCGCGGAATGAAATTGGCAGCGATGGGCATGCTGATGGCGACTGGCGCTGTGCACGCCAACCATGGACATCATGGACATGGTCACGGGCATGGACATCACGGGCATCACCACCACCACGGCTATGCCGGTCCGCGATTCGGCCTGGCCATCGCTCCCATCATTGCACCACCGCCACCGCCTGTGTATGCCTACCCGGCTCCGGCGTACGGCTATCCGGCTTACGTCGCCGCGCCGGTGGTCTATGCTCCGCCACCGGTCCCGGTGTATGCCCCCGCTCCGTTGGGCGTCGGTCTGCAGACGCGAAACTTCTCGCTGTTCTTGGGCCGATAATCGGATCCGTCACGGCCGCATCGATAACCAGCGCGCTTTATTGCCGCGCGGCACGATCACCGTCGTGACCTCAAGATCGGTCGATAATTGTGGTGTGACCGTCACGGGCTCAGTCGCCCGTGGCGCAACACCCGTTGTCACCACCGCGGTCTGATGATTCGTGACATTGGACAGGCCGTCAGTGATGAAGACGGTAAACGCCGTCGTCTCATTGGTTCCGACAGGCACGTTGTTGCGGGGCTGGAACAGCAGCGCCCGGATCGCCGCCTGGACAGTCGCGCCGATGTTCGCGGCCGGGTTGAAGTAGCGCGTGTACTCGAGATCGCTGCCGATCACACGTCGGGTCCAGCCCGTCCGTGAGTCGGACGTGAAATCGCCGCGGTTCACACCGTTATCAATGGTGATGCGCACGAAATGATCCTGCGCATCAGGATCGTTGACGGTCATCGTGCTGAAGACCACGAGCGTCTGGTTGTCGTTCATGGTCTGATTGCTCGCGGCACCACCGATGGTCGGTGCATTGTTCACGCTGGTGGTCGTGACCCGCGTAGCGGTGTTGACCGGTGGCGAAGCGACCCCGTCACTCACCGCGACCAGAAAGTCGGTCAATTCCGTGGTTCCCGGAGCGATCGCATTGCTACGTGGCTGGAAGGTAAGCGCGCGAAACGCTGCCTGTGCTGTGGTCCCGATGTTCAGGCCGGGACTGAAATACCGCTTGTAGGTGATGTCGTTGCCGATCACCGAACGCGTGGTCCATCCGGCACTCGTCGCATTCGTGAAGTCGCCTCGCACCACGCCGTTGAAAATCGTGACGGTGGCCAGCATCTCCTGCTGATCGGCGTCCGTGACCGTCAGCGTCGAGAACGGATTCACGGTGGCATTGTCGTTCACCGCGACGCTGGGATTGGCTCCCGCAATCGTCGGCACATCGTTCACACTCGTCGTGACGACGCGCGTGGTGGAGTTTGTCGCGCTGGCAAACCCATCGTTGATGAAGACGACGAAGTCGGTGAGCTCGGTGGTGTTCGGTTTGATGGCATTCATGCGCGGCTGGAACACAAACGCCCGGATCGCGGCTTGCACCGTCGCGCCGATATTGGGTGCCGGACTGTAATAACGCGAGTAGACGATGTCGTTCCCCGCGGTCGTGCGGGTCCAGCCGACGGTTGTGGCCGGGTTGAAGTCGCCGCGGACACCGCCGTTGAGAATCGTCACCTTTGCCAGCAGATTCTGATTGTCCGGATCAACGATCGTCATCGTCGCGAACGGTGCCAGCGTGCTGTTGTCGGCGACCGGCTGATTCGCCACTGCTCCGCCGATAGTCGGGCTGGTGTTCGTGCTGGCGGTTTGTTCGGCCGCGAAGGCGCTTCCGGAAAACGTCGGATCAATCGCCTGGACCGACCAGTAGTACGTTGCTCCCGGTGTGACATTCTGCAGCGTGAAGTTGGTGCGTTGAATCGGTCCCGCACCGGCGACGCGGCGCAGCCCATTCGTCGCATCCGCCATGGTCGAGACCACATCGCTGCCACCGGGTGTCGTGCCGATGCGCAGATTATACGACAGCCCTTCCGACAAGGTCTTTGAGTCAACCGCCGCCGTCCACGAGAACGTAAGCGATGTGGGTGATGAGGCGGCCGCTGTCAGCCCCGTCGGCGCGGCCGGAGCGGTTTTCGCCGTAACGGCGTTGTTCCGATACGCCTTCACGGATGAGAGACCGCCGACGCGTCCGACCTGCAGAATGTCGAGGTCGCGGTCGCCATCGGAGTCGCCCCACGCCGCGAGACC
>DASRYX010000229.1:0-10910 GCA_035686985.1 Planctomycetaceae bacterium
CCGCCAGCTTGCGGATGTCCGGCGGGAAGCCGATGTCGCCGGGCTGATCGCCGCCGCTCATTCTGCGACCGGACGGCTCGATGTGCTGGTGAACAACGCCGGCATCGGAATGGTGAAGCCGATTACCGAGGTAACCGAAGAGGAGTGGGACCGCTGCCTCGAGACAAATCTCAAAGGGGCGTTTCTGGGCTGCAAGCACGCGATCCCGTTGATGCGGGCGAATCCCGAGGGGGGAGCGATCGTGAACGTCGCCAGCAACGCGGGATTGCTGCCACGGTCGCACGATCCGGTTTACAGCATCAGCAAGCACGCGCTGGTCGGGTTGACCAAAAGCCTGGCGCTGTGTCACTCGGTAGATCGCATCCGCGTTAACGCCGTGTGTCCGGGGCCAGTAGGCGAGACGGGGATGATTAATGCGGACCTCGCCGCCGCTGCCGATCCCGCTGCAATGGCTCAGCAGTTCATTGCGGCCAGTCCGCTGGCCCGTGCGTTTCGCCGCATGATCAGTCCGGATGAAGTCGCCCAGGCGATCGAGTATCTCGTGAGCGACGCAGCCCTGCTGGTCACCGGAACCATGATCGCGATCGACGGCGGCAAATCGCTCGGCGTTCCACCGAAGTGATGGTCTAATATGCTTGCGCTTTGCAGGCCCGGAGTCAGCGCTGCACACTCGGTCCGCAAAGCGCAAGCGGTTGGGAACTCATACCGACGGTCCCGCATCCGGATTCTGAAAATCACGCGGGGCGAACTTCGGTTGCCGTGGGGTCGTTCTTTGCACCCGAACCGGCCGAACCAATTGTTCCTGCAACTGCCGGAGCACGCCGGTGCGACGCCATTTGCGATAGTACGAATACACCGTTCCCCACGGCGGGAAATCGTGCGGTAACATCCGCCACGCACAGCCGGTTTCCAGGTGATAATGGATGGCATTGACGATCTCACGGACCGATTGTGCCCGCGGTCGCCCCAGCGCTTTGGCGGGAGGAATCAGCGGTGAAATGACCTGCCAGCGCTCATCGGGAAGATCCGTCGGGTAACGCTGTCGAACCGGCTTAATGGAAGTGCTGTTCATACGGTTTCCTTAAACAATCAAACGAGCCCTCATCCTCTCAGCGCGTGATGGTCGTTCCTTAACCGGCTTCCTTCCGTGGCGTTGTTGAGACCTGCGGCGATTCACGCAATGACTTCAAGCCCGGTTCCATCCAGCGACGACAGAGCTCGGTCATCGGGATGTGCTGCTGGGCGGCTTCCAGCCGGATCGCTTTCCAGTCGTCGAGCGAAATAAAAATCGAAATCTGTTTGCGGAACTTCACGTCGGCAGTCATGGGTTCCTTTCCAGGCAGGGGAGGTTAAACGCGGACTTTCAAAGGGTGTCGTTATTCAGCAGGCGTGTTCGCAGAAACATCATTCCCGGGGTCGGTGCGCGGGGTGGGCTCCCGGCCCAGTAACTTGCCGCGACGGTTGCACCGCCGACGTTTCGGAGGTTCGAGCGGCGAGTCCTCGGTGTCGTCGTCATCCCATTCGGGAGGCCAACGACGGTCGGGCTGTTCGTCGGCGTCATTCCAGGAAAGGCGGGATTCGCGGACCATGGGATTTCCTTATGAAACGTTGATGATCGGGCTTGCTCACGGATACGGAACATTGTACATAATAGTGTTCAAATGAATCAATACGCTTGCCAAGATTTGTTGAGTAAGATTTGATTATGTTCGATTAAGACCGTTTTCGTTTGAATTTGCGGAGGTCTGTATGCCCCCGTCTCTCGCTGATCTGATTCGCAGCGGCCGGATCCGCAAAGGCTGGAACCAGGCGGAACTCGCGGAGAAAGCTGGTGTTTCCCGCACCACACTGGTCCAGCTGGAACGGGGCACCGTGCAGGAGCCGCACGCCACGACGCTCAAAAAGGTCGGCGAACTCCTGAACATTTCCCCCGAGGCCCTCGCGTCCGCCCGGACCGGGGAACGGCTGATCGCCCCGGAAGTCCTCGCGGAACAGCGGCGATTCGACGAGGCCACAAATCCCTCCGTCGCCGCAGCGGCGGAGGCGTTTGCCGAGCGATTTCAAGACCTGTCAGCCGCCGAGCGCAGCCAGCTGGCGAGCCAGTTCGGCGTCGGGGGAGCGTTGACCTCAGACGGCGTGCTGAAGTCCCTAGAGAAGATCGAAGCAGATCGTAACACCATGGCCCAATTACAGATCGTGCTGCAGACCCACCTGCGGGACGCCGCCCGGCAGATCATCGACGGGCTCTACCGGTCGGTAGCGGTGGTCCCTCGTCCGTTCCCCACGACTCCGCCTTCACCCCTCGAGGAAAACGGTCAATCAGAGAAGCTCTGACGATCTCGGGCGGCAATTTGTCGGCAATTCCGCGGGGAAACGGGTTGGCGGTTGCATTCGCAGTGCATCCATTTTGTAATGAACCGGGAATATTGAGTGACGGACGGAGTCTTTTCCTGTAGAGCGTGGCAGGATCGAGAATTCACCCTCTGCGTGGGTGCGGTCGCCACAGTCGTCCTCTGATTTTGGAACGAGAGATCTCATGCGCAAGTTGAATGTATTGGCGTTGCTCGCCGCGGGCGCGCTCTGGCAAGTGGGCTGTGCGGAACCGGCGATGAAGCAGACCGCACCGGCGGCGAAGCCGGCCGCCTCGCAATCGGGTTCGACCACGGGCGGCGGGGCGGAAGTCCCGATGCCGGCCACCAAGCCGACCGAAGAACCGAAGCCGGAAATCACGCCGACCCCGGAACCGACTCCGACTCCGGCCCCCGCTGAGCCGACTCCCACGCCGACCCCGACCGAACCGGAACCGAAGCCGCAATAGTTTGCGCTTTGATTTCGCAATGCTGACAGCAAGGGCGTTTCAACCTGGGTTGAGACGCCCTTTGTCGTTAATGAATTGTGAGCGGCCCGGCGTAGCCGCGAATGACGCTCGCTTTGGGCCTGCTTACTGGGTTATATCGTGCTGGTCAGTTTTCCGGGGAGGCACAAAACGGCGGATTGCGGGGCACCGGGTCGTAAAGGAATTCCCGCTGAAAAGAAACTCGACGGCGGCGAAGACGAACAGGCCAGCAGACGCATCAGAATTAATCAATGTGTCGAGCGAGGAGCAGATCAGGACTCAGTCGCTTCGGTTGAAGGGTCCGTCCCGTCGAACGCTAACCCGCGCTCGGCCAAGTCGCGATTAATCTCACCGAGCCGCTCGCGAATCTTTTCTCCCTGCAGGTAGATCGCAAGGAGCTCCTCTCGCAACTTTTCAGCGGACTTGTCATCGGACGGCGGCAACGGTGACGCCTGGGACATTTCAATTCCATTCGTTGGAAGCATCATTGCAGGAAGGAATCGGAGGGGCTCGCTGGCCGGTCAGAGCGCACGGTGAGCGAACATTGATCACCGTGCGAGCAAATCAGCGCTGTAAGTCGTGAAAAATCCAGTCTTCACGACGGGAGGGACGACCCCGCAAGCAGTGTGCCCCCCGGTCGCAAGGCACTGGCGACGACACATGCCGCTCATGGAAAGACGTGCCGGATCGGCAATTGCTGCCGCTGCGGGGTTGTCAAGATGTCTTGCTTTTGCCCCGAAGGGGCGGATGGAATAGGGAGAGCGGTGCGCCGGGTCGATCTGATAAGATACCGGTTCGCAGGAGGCCGACGGACCGACCGATCCCGCCGGCTCGAAGGAGCGACGCTGTGCCCCTCAAGACTCTGCCGCTCGAAGAACCCACCATCAACCTGACGTCGATGCTGGATGTCGTGCTGAATCTGATCATCTTCTTCATGATCAGCACGCAGTTCATTCAGGAAGAACGGCAATACGACGTGAAGCTGCCGACCGTCAGCGATGCCGCGGCGCTCAGCGGGCAGCCGGATGAGGTCGTCGTGAACATTGCGGCCAATGGCTCCTTCCAGGTGAAAGGTCAGTCGGTCAACCGGACGGAACTGGAGGGTCTTTTGAAAGCCGCCCGTGAACGCTTTCCCGGCCAAGCCGTGGTCGTTCGTGCGGATGGTGACGGAAAATACCAGCCGGTGATGGATGTGCTGGCGACGTGCCGCCAGGTCGGCATCCGGAATGTGTCGCTCGCGAATCGTCTCACAGGAACCACACCGTAATGCTGGCCTGGCTCTCCTACATCATGGAGACCCTCACGGGCGGACCGAATGCGTCCACCGGCGAGATCATTCTGCGCGGTTGCCTCATCGGCTGCACGCTCTTCGCGGGCATCCAGATGCTGATCATGCTCGCCACGCGGTGGGGTGATCACAACGCGATGACGAAGTCGTTCATCCTGTCGATGCTCGTGCATCTGTGCATCGGCCTCGGTTGGGCGACTGTCGCGATCTCCCTTCCCGAACCGCAATACAACGTTCCCGGTGATCCCGGTCCGTTCGCCATCCGGCAAGTGATCAGTGATGTCGTCGACGAAGAGCCGCGCGCTGAAGTGGGGAACAACCTTTCTTCGCTCGCCGTTCCGTCGGGAAGAGCCGTGGCGCGGTCCGCGCGTGCGGACCGATCGTCCAATCCCAGCCAGCTCGACGAACCACTGCCGTTAATGGCGATGGCGGCACCGAAGCCGATCGAGGCGCCGGACGTTCCCAAGTTCGACAATCCGCCACCGGTCGAAACCACTGTGGCGACGCCAGATAAAACGGCCGTCACCACCGCGGCCCCCGTCACGACGGCTGCAGCGGCTCAACCCGCGATTCCCGAAGCCGCAGCGTTCGATTCGCCGGCGAGTGCCCCCAGCAAAGGCGGGAACAGCCGCGTGCGACAATCGGCGCAGGAACGGGCCGTGGTTTCAGCGAACGCGAGCAGTGAACTTCCCGCGCGGCTTGGCGGCGCGATGCGCAACTCGCCGCAGGTCAACGACGCCGCAGCGGCGATCCCACTCGATATCGATGATCCCGCGCCGACATTGCCGCGACCGGTCGGACCGAACGGCGACTTGATCGCACGGAAGGCGAGCCCCGGTGCCGCACCGGTTGATGATCAACCCGCGGGGGGCGCTGTCCCCTCGGAAGCCGTCGCCGGTGGCACACCGTCCAATGGCTCGCGGTTTCAACGGGCCAACAGCCGTGGACCGGTTGCCGTGGCCGATAACTCCGCTCGGCCGTCAACTGGTCGTGCCAGTGCACCGGGAATGGATCTGAATCGCGACCGGCTGAACGCCGCGCGTCGCGGAGCCGGTGGACCCACGGGCGGCGGAACAGGGGGCGTCGGTGACGCGGACGGTCCGCCGTCGCCGGTCCGTCTCACGCCAAACCAGGATGGCACCGGCAAAGGCGCCCAACCGGCGGCGACCACGTACCGGCTGCGTCGTCTCGAAAAACGCAAAGACATCGCGCTGAAGAACGGCGGCACGAATGCCTCGGAACGGGCCGTCGAACGGGCGCTCGTCTGGTTCAGTGACGTGCAGGAACCCGATGGTTCGTGGGACGCCAGCAAATACGGCGGGGGTCAGCGCGAAGTGCGCCAGATCGAAGACGGCAAACTCGCCGGCGGACTTGAAACCGACACCGGCGTCACCGGGCTGATCATCCTGTCGTTCCTCGGTGCCGGCTACACGCATGAGGAAGGCAACTACGTTGACACCGTGAACCGCGCGATCCGCTGGCTGATCGACACACAGCGCGTGGACGGTTACCTCGGCGGCAAAGCGAAGTACTACGATCAGATGTATTGCCACGCGATCGCTACGTATGCCCTGGCGGAAGCGCTCGGCATGCAGGATGATCCCGCGCAGTTCCCCGAGCTGCGCGAAGCCGTCGGCAAGGGCGTGTACTACATCGTGCAGTCGCAGAATGAAGACGGCGGCTGGCGATACCGTGTCGATGCCTCACCCAGCGACATGAGCATGTTCGGCTGGCAGTTGATGGCTCTGAAGAGCGCCGAACTCGCGGGCATCGATGTCCCCGTCGCGACCCGGCAGGGAATGATCAAGTTTCTGCGCGATCGCGCCCGCGGTTCCCATGGCGGACTCGCCGGGTACAAACTCGAAGATTCACCGTCGCCCGGGATGACCGCCGAAGCGCTCTTCTGCAAGCAGATCTTCGGTCTGCGCCGATCGAACTCCGCGAGCACCGAAGCCGTGGACTATCTGCAGCAGCATCTCCCGCGGCTCGCCGCTCCCGACGAGTATTACTGGTACTACGGCACGCTGGCCATGTTCCAGTACGGCGGTGAACCGTGGGAGAAGTGGAACGGGGCGCTGCGGGATCAGCTGGTGCGGCTGCAACGTCCGGGCGGACAGTTCGCCGGCAGCTGGGACCCAGTGGGCCCCTGGGGCAGCGTCGGCGGCCGTCTCTATTCGACCGCCCTGTGCGTGATGTCGCTGGAAGTCTACTACCGCTTCCTGCCGCTCTATCAGATCAGCGGGCAGGATTGAATTGTCAGTGTGATCGACGAGCGCTAGGGCAATTCAAAGTGCAGGTCATCACGCCCGCCTTCGGGGATATCGGCCGTCAAACCTGACTTGGCAGGGTCCGAGAATTTCTCCGGCACGATCCACTTCGGAGGGGGCTGTTGTGGCACATCGTGAGCGTTCGGACCGTCTGGTGGCGACGGCGGAACCTCGCGCTTGGTGATCGACACTTTGTACTTCCCGGGCGCAGCCCCTTTCAAGGGCGGATACGCCTGCAGTGAGAAGGCGCCGTTCACGTCGGTCATGGCTGAAGCGGAGACCGCGGCATCGCCGGTGGCTTCCGGTGCAAAGACGACAGTCGCCCCTTCGACAGGCTTGCCGTTCAGCTTCACTGAGCCACTGGAGGGAAAGGTCTTTTGACGGTTTTTCGGCGCAGCACCACCGCTGCAGCCCACCGTCCAAACCAGTCCGCACAAGGCGATAGCAAGCAGGCGAATCATCACGCCAGCAACTCCTGTAGTGAGCGACAATCTACAAACTAATGCGACCGGAACACACTCTGTTCCGGTCGCATCGCAATTTCAATCCTGCAAGGTGCTGATTCGAGAACTACAGGTCGGAAGCGGTCTCACCGCCCGCACGAGTCCCCGCCGCACCCCACACGCCGTAGGGGCTGGGAGCGCCCGAGGTGTCGCCCGGCAAGGCCGTGGATTGGACGCCGGTGCTGATGTTCTCGCTGACGAACTTCACGGCTCCGTCGGCCATCAGGGCGTGCACGCCGCCCGTATGCCGACTGGAAGCCGCCGGAAGGACCGAGTCCCAGTGCCCGGCGGCGGCGGTGAAGCAGGACGCTGAGTTGGGTGCCATGGCGGTCGTGAAACCGGCAAAGAAAAACGCACCGTCGGCCCAGCGGTAACCAGTGATCGTATCCGCATTGAAGCCTGTGCCCGTAGCATAGACACGGTTCGCGAGCAGGGTCGCCGCACAGGCCGCCGGAGTTGTTGACGCAGTGGTCGTAACATTGCCCCAACCGTCAACAGCGGTCGGCCGGATGCGCTCGGACATTGCCACGGTGTTGCTGGTGCCGTCGAGACAGTCACGAATCCCGTAGCACACGAGGGCACCGAACAGTCCTCGCGACGGGCGAAGTGACGGACTGGTGGTGGCGTTGCCCCCGATGTCGCTGCGGGCAACGGTATCACCACCGCAGTAGACATAGTTGTTCAAACCACGCGTGCGGCCGGCGTTGCCGGGATCCTGACCTTCGGTATCCGACGGGCACTTGACCGCCGCGGGGGAGTTCAAGAACGGAGCATTGTTCGCCCAGGGAACGCCGTTACCCGTATACATCTGCTGGTCGAACAGGTTGTACAACGGTGCCTGATCATAGTAGGGCAGCAACGGAATGTGAGCCGTGAATCGTGCGCGATTCGCAGTGTTGGCGGTCCCCTGGTTGCCGGGGCCGCTTTGACGAGCCGGAAACATTCCGAACGTGTCATGGTAGTTGTGGAGGGCCAGCCCAAACTGCTTCAAGTTGTTCTTGCATTGCGTACGGCGGGCGGCTTCGCGGGCTTGCTGGACCGCCGGTAACAGCAGGGCAATGAGGATGGCGATGATCGCAATCACCACCAGCAATTCGATCAGGGTGAAACCACCCCGACGCGCACCAGACTTCGATCGCATGGGAATGCTCCTTAAGAAGGGAATGAGACCGACAAGACAGTCGCCGTGGGATCCGGCGTGACAAGACAGAAGTCTTCGAAACGAAGAATGTCCCGAATGGGACGACATGAGTATACTGTAACACCACTGCCGACAAAAGCCCGGGCAAATCCGCAGGTCAGCGAAAATCCAGCCGCGATCGCTTCTCAATATGTGGGCGAGTTTCTTGGTAGAAATACTGATAAAAAGCAGCGACTCCTTTGTCGGATATCGAACCCTGAAGATAGCAGTCCGGCGGTGAGGATTGTTACGGTTCTGCCATGAAAAAAACGAGCCCGGAGCAATGTCCGGGCTAGTTGTGCAGTTTGCGATTGTCGTGCGTGGATCAGAGACGAATGCCGAGCGCTTCCACATCGTTCAGGAACGCTTCGACCTTCTTGAGGTCTTCGTACCGCGTCTGCAGTTCGCCGAGCTTCTGGGCCACAAGCTGGACCTTCCGCGGTGAACCGAGATTCGAGATGGCGGCGAAGAGGTTGGTGAGTTCGGCCGGGTGCTTGAGCATCGAGCCGATCTTGATCAGGTCGCGCAGATTGGCGACCGACACGGAGGCGTCATCGGCCCCTGCTGCCGCGCCGCGGCGCTTCTTGTTGCCGCCACGCATGCGGCTGCGCTGCATCGAGACATAGTTGTCCCACAGCTTGCCGGTGGCTTTGACCTTCTCGGCGTGGTCAGGTGACATCCGCGAGACGGCATCGGAGACTTCGCGTGCCGGCGCATCAACACCGAGCTTATCCAGGGCTTCTCGAATGGCCTTCGAGACGTTAACGCGAACGGCGACCTTCTTGGTGGTCTTCTTTGGCATGACTTCCCTTTCCTGAGGAACGTGATGCCAGCGAACAATACACGAAGTGATTGATATTTGCACCTTGACAGATGTCGTTTTGGTCTCAATCTTGAGAAAATGCGAGGTTCACTATACGCATGAATCGATCTACAGGCGGCTTCTAATGATGCAGGTAACAACCCTGCCGATTATTGGTGTTCATATGAATCACCTCACGAGGCGGACTCCCGTCGCACAACGCGATGGAAGTGGAGTTCAACTTCCCGGTCGACCACCCGCCGCACCCCTTCCACGAGGCAGGATGGTTCGTGATCCGATTCGCCTTGCCGTTTAATCGTCTCCAGCGGCGTTCCCGGAAACACTGTGAATGTGCTCTGGTGAATGATCTGATTTCCGGCGTCCAGTTCCGGCACAATGAAGTGAATGGTGGCCCCGTAGGTCAGCATGCGATGCTGATAAGCATCTTCATAAGGACGGAACCCGGGGAACGGCGGGAGTAATCCATGATGCAGGTTGATAATCCGCCCCGCAAACTGCCAGCAGGTCCGCGCCGGAAGCACCCGCATATATCGCGCAAGGATAATATAGTCCACCTGATACTGATCAAACAGTTCCACTAAACGTTCATTATCAGGCTGGCCCTGCGGATTTCCGAAGTGGTGCCAGGGGACATCGAACTGCTCGGCGACGCCGCGGCAGCTCTCGCGGTTGCCCAGCATCACGACCGGATCCGCCTGCAGGCGGCGATCACGAATGGCCCGCAACAGCGCCAGCGCCGGTTCCGGGCGATAGGTCGTGCAGATCGCCAGCCGCGGCGGTGCGGTCCGTTCATCACGCGACCACACGCGGATGGTCAACTGCTTTTCCGCACCGATGGCGGCCATGTCGCGACGCAGATCAGTGAGCGACGTCGCATCACCGGGCCATTCGATGCGCATCAGCATCGCGAACAGCCGTTCGAGGTCATGGTCGTACATCTGGATTTCGTAGATGTTCGCCCCGGCAGTGGTCACATGATGGACAATTCCATCGGCCAGACCCCGATTATCCGGACCGACCGCCGTGATCAGAACCTGCATGATTCCCGACTTTCAACAACACACCGACTGCATACCGTGCCCCACCGTCATCACGGCGGATCTCTCGGACAATTGTGGCGCACGAGGGCGGAAACGTCACGTCTCGGGGATGAAACCGGGGATTTCATCGGGGAATTCCGGGCCTGTCTGCGGAATGCACCTTCGCCTCGGAGGGGACTCACCTTACAATCGCTACCGGTGTCAGACGCAGTCTCTTCCACACGGTCCGGATGGGACCGAACACGATGAGCGAAGATCTTCGCCGCCAAATTGCGACGGAAGCCGCACGGCTTCTGCTGCGGGGCAAGGAGCAGGATTTCACCGCGGCCCGTAAGCGTGCCGCCCGGTGGTTGAAGCGGCGGAAACTCCGTCGCGAAGACATGCCCTCGAACGCCGAGGTGCAGGTGCAGATGTACGCTCTTTCGGGGGTGATGGCTGCCGAGCGAGACCCCGCGGTCGCCTGGCAGTTGCGGCAATTCGCCGCGCAACTGCTCGATCTTCTTGAAGACCTGGAACCGCTCGCGCACGGTGCCGTGATGGATGGCTGTGCGACGCCCGGCGCGGAAATCGGGATCTCCGTGGTGGGGTCGCGAGATGTAGTCGCACCGCGTCTGCAGGCCGCTGGGTTATCGGCGCGGTCGTTGCCCGTCACTTCGGAAACGGCACTCTGGCAACTCTATCTCACCCAGCCATTTCCCACGGTGATTGAAGGCCGCGCGGTCGAGGATGCCGTCAACGGTCTGACCCGCGGCGTGCTGCAGGAGTTGCTGGAGACAACGCCGTCCGCCGCACGGGATGTTCCGACCGATGAGCATCCGGACGCTCTCAGTGTGATCGAAATGCTGATCGAACCGCTGGCGCGCGTGACGCTCGATCCCGAGTTTCATCCCGAGGGAGATGCGCTCTATCACACGCTGCAGGTGTTCGAACTTGGCGTGCAGGAACGTCCCTACGACGAGGAGTTTCTGCTCGC
>DASRYX010000230.1:0-4848 GCA_035686985.1 Planctomycetaceae bacterium
GTGCGTAACCGGTGGTCCTGCCGTCGCCCGAGCGGCAATGGAAAGCCGCAAAAAAGCGGTCGTCGCCGGTCCGGGAAATCCTCCGGTCGTGGTGGATGAAACCGCGTGCCTGGAGAACGCTGCCAAGTCGATCATCAAGGGCGGGGCGTACGATAACAACCTCCTCTGCATCGGCGACAAGGAAGTCTTCGCCGTCGAAAGCATCTTCGACAAGCTGCTCGACGAAATGAGCAAACATGGCGGCTATAAATTGAGCGCGTCGCAAATTGACGCTCTCACAAAAATCGCGTTTACACCGCCGAAGGACGCGAAGGATCATTACCACGTCAACAAGGACTACGTCGGCAAGGATGCATCCGTGCTCGCCGAAGCGATCGGCGTTCGGGTCCCTGCCGGCACGCAGTTGCTCTACGGCGAAACGGACGAATCGAACCCGTTCGTTCCCGAAGAACAGATGATGCCGTTCGTGCCCTTCGTCCGTGTGAAAAACTTCAGCCAAGGCGTGGAGAAGGCGTTGGAGTATGAACACGGCTTCCGTCACACCAGCCTGATCCACAGCCGGAACGTCCGTCACATGACCCGCATGGGCAAGGAAATGGACACCACGCTGTTCATCAAGAACGGCCCGTGCATGGCCGGTCTGGGACTGGGCGGCGAAGGTTACCTGAGCTTCAGCATTGCGACACCAACAGGCGAAGGCGTCACGAACCCGCTGACGTTTACTCGCCAGCGCCGTTGTGTGCTGGTGGATGATTTGCGAGTGATTTAGACGGGGCGGAAAGCGGAAGGCTTAAAGCGGAAAGCCAGAGAATGCAAGAGACACGATTCCGCTTTGAGCGTTTGGAAGTTTGGCAGAAAGCTGTGGTGTATGCGAGAAGCGTTTACGCAGCAACGAAGAGCTTTCCAACATCCGAACGGTATGGACTGATCAGTCAGCTTCGACGTGCATCCGTTTCAATTTCATCAAACATTGCAGAAGGCAGCAGTCGTTCTTCAGATACAGATTTTGCAAGGTTCCTTGAAATCGCTTACGGGTCGCTGATGGAGTGTGTTTCGCAAATGTATATCGCAAGGCAAGAAGGTCTCCTTGCAGACAAAACCTTTGAGACGCTTTACCTGGCATCAGACGAATTGGGCCGGATGTTAAGTCGATTTCGTGCGACATTGAAGTCGTCTTAGCTTGGCTTTTCGCTTTCCGCATTAGGCTTTCCGCAATTATGCAACTCGCGAAGGTTATCGGCCGGGCAACATCGACGGTGAAACATCCCACCATGAACGGTTGGCGATTGTTGCTCACGCAGCCGCTGGGAGCAGAAGGCCAACCTGACGGCGCGCCGCAGCTGGTGATCGACAATCAAGGAGCAGGGCGGGGCGACACGGTGATTATTTCTTCGGATGGTAAGCGGGCACGCGAAATGGTCGGCACAGACATCACCTGTGTGCGATGGACGATTATGGGCATCGTGGATTAGCAGCAAGCAACGTGGCAACCGACTCGGCTCTCATCGATCGCATCGTCTCCAACGTGCTGGCCCAACTCCAGCCGTCGGGATCGTCGCGCGCGGTCATGACCGAATCGAAACCGGTCGAACCCGCACCGGCTGCGGCGGATGAGAAACCCGCGGGCATCGAACTGCTCGACCCGGTCATCACGGCTAAGCTCCTGCAGGACCGGGCGGGAAGTGCTACGTTGTTGCGGTTCGGGCCGAAATCACTGCTGACGCCGTCCGCCCGCGACTGGCTCCACACCCGCAAGATCGCATGGTCACGTGAATCCACACCAGCCGTTACGGGGACAAACGCCAGCACTGCCAAACGGCGGTGGCTGATCAGCACGATGACTCCGACCGTCCGTGCCGTACAAAGCACGCTGGCTCGCGATTTCCCAGCTTGGAATTGCGACCTCATCGGCAAGGCGACCGAAGCCGTCGAAGCTATCACGCGATTGATCACCACCGCGGAAGCGGAACTGGTGATTGTGAGTTCGGACCGGGCCGATCTGATCGCGTGCTATGCGAATCGCTCGACGAAAGTTCGCGCAGCCGTCGCGTCATCAGCAGAAGCAGTGACGGCTTCCGGAAAGACTCTGGGTGCGAACGTCGTGGTCTTTGATCCAACCGGAAAAAGTTACATCGAACTGCGAAACATCCTGCGGAGCTGCGCGGTCCTCGGCCGCCCGCAACCGCCGCTGGGCTGGGATTGATTGAAGAGACCCAGGGATAAGAATCCTTGGGCTTCATGGACTAAAAGATGCGCGTCGGTGAAGTGATCGGCAAAGTGACGTTGGCCCGGTGCCACCCGAGTGTTTCGGGCGGGACATGGATCGTCGTCGTGCCGTTGTCACACGCCGGCTTGAATGGCGACCCCGCCGGTCGCGAAGAACCGATCATCGCCTATGACGACCTGGGGGCTTCTCCCGGGGCGATCATCGGCATCAGCGAGGGGGCCGAAGCCGGAGCCCCGTTCCCCGAACCGAAACCGTTGGACGCGTACAACGCGTGCATCATCGATACCCTCGAAGTCGATTAATCATTTAGCCCCCGGTTGTCCGCAACTTGGGGTCTTGGAGCGAACAATGGCAGACACCCCGAAATGGAATTCCGGCATCAACGATCGCAAGCTCAAAGAGCTGATCTGTGAAATCGGCCGGCGTGTGTACAACAAAGGCTTCGCCGCCGCGAACGACGGCAACATCTCGATCCGCGTCGGTGAGAACGAAGTTCTTTGTTCGCCAACGATGATCTGTAAAGGCTTCATGACGCCGGATGATATCTGTGCCGTCGACATGGAAGGCAAGCAGATCGCCGGGAAGCGGAAGCGGACCAGCGAAGTCCTGCTGCATCTGGAAATCATGCGCCATCGGCCGGACGTGAAAGCCGTCGTGCATTGCCATCCGCCGCATGCCACGGCGTTCGCGGTCGCGCGAGAGCCGATCCCGCAGTGCATTCTGCCTGAGATCGAAGTCTTCATGGGCGAAGTCCCCATCGCCCCATATGAAACGCCGGGCGGACAGAAGTTCGCCGAGACGGTGACCCCGTTCGTCAAGAACGGCGTGAACACAATCATTCTGACAAATCACGGTACGGTGACGTTCGGGGCGGACCTCGAGCAGGCGTACTGGAAGACTGAAATCCTCGACGCCTACTGCCGCATCCTGCTGCTCGCGAAACAACTCGGCAAGGTAACCTATCTCAACGAGCGCGAATCGGTTGAGCTGCTGGACCTCAAGAAGAAGCTCGGCTTCGATGATCCGCGATTCCACGTTGAAGATTGCGATCTCTGTGGCAACAGCGCCTTCCGCGACGGCTACAAAGAGAAGGCGCTGAAGCCGCAGGCGTTCGAAGCCCCACCGCAGTACGCGGGATACCTCGCTCGCCAGAAGTCGTCGAACGGTTCCCCAAAAGTGGGCGAAACTGCCGCCGCGGAAGAGCGTGGTCCATCGTCCGCGAATGGCGGTCTCGATACCGAATCCCTGGTGAAGGCGATCACGGATCAGGTGCTGGCGGCGCTGGGGCGGTAGAATCGCACCGTCTGCTAGCGCTGTCCGAAGGAGTGATTCGCCATGACACTGATACTGAAAAACGTGCCGCCGGAAGTCGAAACCGAGATGCGTGCCCGCGCTCAGGCGTCGGGGCAATCGCTTGAGCAGGTGGCATTGGCAGCGTTAATGGCGGGGATGTCGACGACCGGTCTTGATGAACACCTGCGTGCGGTCATAGGCACATGGGTTGATGACCCGGATTTCGACGCCGCTGTCGCTGAGTTTGAACGGGTGGATGAGAAGGCGTGGCGATGAAAATCGCTCTGGATACCAATGCATACACGGACCTGCTGAGCGGGCAGGTTGATGTAGTGAAAGTCGTTGCCGCGGCGACGCTCGTCAACATCCCCGTCATTGTGTTAGGTGAACTCAAAGCGGGATTTGCGTGCGGACGTCGCGAAAACGAGAATTTGTCATTCTTAACGAAGTTCCTGCTGAGCCCCAAGGTGAAAGTGCTGGCGATCGATGCAGGCACAGCCGAATTCTATGCCCGATTGTTTTTTGAATTGCGACAACGAGGAACGCCCATTCCGACGAATGATCTCTGGATCGCCTCGTTATCAATCCAACATCAACTAGCTCTGTGCACACGAGATCTGCACTTCGATACCATCCCGCAACTGATGCGATGTTAATTGGCACAGAGAACGGACCAACACGACTGTTTCGGCTCTTGACTCGCGACTCTTAGCTCTGGACTCAACATGAAAGTCAGCATTATCGGCGGCGGCGGGCTAGTGGGATCCTGCGCCGGGTTTGCGCTACAGGCCGGGAAGATCGTTCGCGAGATCAATCTCGTCGACGTGAACCAGGAGCTGTGCGAAGGTCAGGCGCTCGACCTGCTGCACGGCGCGAGTATCCTTTCCGATCAGAAGATCACGTTCTCCACGACAGCCGGTGTGAAAGACGCGGACGTGGTGGTGATCACCGCCGGCTTGCGTCGCAAACCCGATGAAAGCCGGCTGGACCTCATCAACCGTAATGTGACGTTGTTTCGCGGCATCCTCGCCGACATGAAGACCCAGGGCCTCCGCAAAGACGTGATCATCTTTGTGGTCTCGAATCCGGTCGACGTGTTGACTTACCTCGCGATCAAAGAACTCGGGCTGCCGGCCTCGCAAGTCATTGGCCTCGGGACCGTGCTCGATACCACGCGCCTGCGGAGCATGCTCGCCCAGCGGCTCGACGTCCCGCCGATGCAGGTCCAGGTCACCATCTTCGGCGAACACGGCGACAGCATGGTTCCCATCTGGTCGAACGCCCAGATCGCTGGCCTGCCGCTGGAAAAATACCCCGGCGTGAACTCG
>DASRYX010000231.1:0-6426 GCA_035686985.1 Planctomycetaceae bacterium
CGGCAGCAGGCTGCGGAACCGCCACACGCCGCTGTAGTCGAGCGGGTTCCGACGGTTCGCCCACCGGGCTTCGAACTCGCGTAGCGACTTCGGCACCGGCAACCGGCTCCAGTCGTACTCGATGTCAAGCAGATTCCCACAGGCCGTGCACGCCGTGAGGACTTCGCTCACCGCGTAAGTCTTGCCGCAGGCCGGATTGATACATCGTTGAAAAGCAAGTTCGGTCGACATGAAGTAGTTGCTAGTTGTCAGTAGTGAGTTGCTGGTGAAGCCCAGGGAACGCTGTCCCTGGGTGATTTTCAGGTGGGCTCTTGAATCGGACGCAACGGGCGTTGCGCAGGCCCAACATAGCTCGCGCGGATGACCGGGGCGTTGCCGTTGCGGCGTTGTTCGGCGTCATGCGCGGCCCAGCCCGCCATGCGGCTGAGCACAAACAGCGGGCCGAACAAATCATGATGGATGCCGAGATAATCGAGCAATCGCGCCGCGGGCCAGACCACGGCGGGCAGAACGCCGCGCTGATCCCAGACCGCCTGCTCAATCGCCGACGCCAGGTCTTCGCGATCGAGCTTTCCGTTCCGTTCAGCGGCTTCGCGACACAGCGGGGAGAGCCAATCGGTCCGGGGATCGCCGACCCTATACAGCCGGTGCTGGAATCCCGGGATCGGCTTGTGCTTGGTCGCCATCTGTTCGACCCAGGCGTGAGCCCGGTCGGGTGTCCGCACAGCAGAGAGCACATTCAACGTCGCCACGGCGGAACCGCTGGACCGCGCTCCTTGCGCGACCGCGAGCCCGGCTTGCAGGCTCGTGGACAAATCCGCCTGTGCCGCCGCGGCGGCACGAACCGCCCAGGTTGAAGCTGTGAATCCATGTTCCGCGCAGACGATCAGCAGTCGTTCAAAAGCCCGCTCGATCCAGGCCGCAGGCTCCTTGCCATGAATCAGATACCACACCTGCGCAGCAAAGCCGAGATCGGCGCGGGGTTCCATCGGTTCTTCATCATGCAGCAATCGTGAACGGGTTCCGATCACGGCGGCGACAAACCCCAGCCAGCGCGGAAACGCATCCGCGGCCGCGCGGGAGTTATGCGGCGGTTCAAGGCTGTCGCTCAATCGGCACCGGGCGAGGGCCGATTGCAGCACATCAATAGTCGCCGCGGGCTTTGGCACGCGCTGCAGCCATCCCCGCATACTGGACGTCAGCGACAACCCGTCGAACAGCAGCGCCTGCCAGTCCGCCAGCTGCTCATCGTTCGGTAACTCGCCGGTCATCAGCAGATAAGCCGTCTCGAGATAAGTCGACGACGACGCGAGCTCATCCACGGCGTAGCCACGGAAGAGAGGCTGGGGTTCCCAGGCCGCGATGGACGTCTCCCAGACGAACGCGGCTTCGTTTTCGGATTTGCTCACGACACACCATTCCTCAAGGATCCCGCACACACTCCTTCGACGCGGGAATTTGGACGTGCCTGATTCTACGCGGAACCGGGGGGCGGACGGAATGCCGCGGGGGGGCCGGTCCGCCGGTAACGTGATCCGGGTGCCTTGCGTCTCGTGTGATCTCGCCGGCGCTGCTAGAATCGGGACGATCCTTCCCGTCAGGTCTTCCTTCAACCGGATGTGTGCTGTTCATGGCGCAACTCCTGATCCTCGAGCGCGACCGGTCACGACGCGAAGCCTTCGTCGACCTCTTCGAGGAGGCGGGTTACTCGGTTTTCGCCACGCCCGAAACCACGGCGGCCGTCACTTTGCTGCACGATGCCACCCTGCAAGCCGCGGTGATTGGTGAGCACGATGACGACGCCGCGCTTCGCACGGCGCTCGAACAGACGTCCGCGCCGAAGATCGTGCTGACCGCACCGGGCGATTTTCGCAAGCTGATTGCCGCCCTGTGTCTGGGGGCGACGGAGATCGTCTCGGCGGATCGTCCGCCGCGTGATCTCGTCGCGACCGTACAGGCGGTGCTGGCCCATCGGGACACCACGTCGGTACCGATTCACGCGGAAGGCGAAGAACTCTGCGTCGAGCTCGACGGCCACTCCGCGCGGCTGCACGTCACAACCGAACGCCTGCTGGCATTGCTGGCCCAGGTGTGTGAAGACGCTTCGCGGTTGAAACGCCGGTATGAAATTGAGCTCGCGCATCGCCGCCGGGTGGAAGAAGCGCTGCTGCAATCAGAAGCGTTCTATCAATCGCTCGTAGAAACCTTACCGCTCGCGCTCTTCCGCAAAGACCTGCAAGGGCGGATCGATTTCGCTAACCGGCTGTTGTGCGATGCGCTTCGCCGGCCGGTGGACGAAGTCATCGGCAAGACCGATTACGATTTCTTCCCCGAAGAACTCGCGGAAAAATACCGGGCTGATGACCGCCGCGTGATTGAAACGCAGACCGACTTCGAGACCATCGAAGAATTCCAGACGCCATCGGGCGAACGGCGGTTCACGCATGTGATGAAGACGCCGGCCTACAACGCCTCGGGTGAGCTGACCGGCATCCTCGGCGTGTTTTCCGACGTCACTGATCGCGTCCGCACGGAGAACGCGCTGGAGCAGGAACGGTATCTCCTCGACAACCTGATGCAGAGCAGCCCGGATAACATCTATTTCAAAGACGCCAACGGCCGGTATTTGCGGATTAATCCAGCGAAAGCCACCAGCTCGGGGTTGACCGGACCGGCGGAAGCGATCGGCAAGTCGGACGCCGATTTCTTTGGACCCGAACACCAGCGGACCGCTACGGCTGACGAACAGCAGGTCATGCTGACGGGCGAGCCCCTCATCGGCAAGGAAGAGCACAACGTCTATCCCGACGGTCGCGTGCGGTGGATGTCGACGACGAAAATGCCACTGCGCGATCGCCAGGGAAACATCGTCGGCACCTTCGGCGTCTCGCGGGATATCACGGCGCTCAAACTTGCACAGGAAGCGCTCTCGGCTGCTGCGGCGACGGCGGACGCGGCGAATCGCGCCAAGAGCGATTTCCTGGCCAACATGAGCCACGAAATCCGTACGCCGCTGAATGCTGTTCTGGGGATGACGGAACTGGTTCTCGACACGCCGCTCACCCCCGTGCAGCGTGATTACCTGAAGCTTGTGCAGGAATCGGGCGAATCGTTGCTCACCGTGATTAACGACATTCTCGATTTCTCGAAGATCGAAGCGGGCAAACTCGCAATCGAGGAAACGCCGTTCGAGGTCCGCGAATTCCTCGGCGATACGCTGAAATCGATGGGCCTGCGGGCGCATCGCAAGGGACTGGAACTGATCGCGGAGATCGCACCGACCGTCCCCACGATGCTCGTCGGTGATCCGCATCGGTTGCGGCAGGTGCTCGTCAATCTTGTCGGCAACGCCATCAAGTTCACCGACCAGGGCGAGATACTCCTTAACGTCGAACCGGAGACATCCAACGGCGATGGAGTCACCTTGCATTTTCAGGTCCGCGACACCGGCATCGGCATCCCGACCGAGAAGTTCAGCACCATCTTCGAAGCCTTCGAACAAGCCGATCGCTCGACCACGCGGCGGTTTGGCGGAACCGGTCTCGGCCTGGCAATCAGTACCCGCCTTGTCGCCTTGATGGGCGGCCGCATCTGGGTGGAAAGCGAACTCGGCCGGGGCAGCACGTTCCACTTCACGGTGGTGTTCCAACCCTGTGATGCGGGCGAGCGTTGCCCGCCGGCGTCACCGGAACTGCTGCAGGGGCTGCGCGTGCTGGTGGTGGATGACAACAGCACCAATCGTCGCATTCTCGCGGAAATGCTGACCAGTTGGGGCATGACCCCGGTGCTGGTCAGCGACGCGGACGCCGCCCTCGCGGAACTGCAAAAAGGACAAGAATACGGCTTGGTCTTAACTGATGTCCACATGCCGGGGCAAAGCGGGTTCGATCTCGTCCGCCGGGCTCGCGAGTCGGACATCTATGTGAAGGGGGTCGTCCTGATGCTCACGTCGGGGGATCGCGCGGACGATCTCGAAACGTGTCGTGAGCTCGGCGTGTCGACGTATCTCATCAAACCGGTCAAGCAGTCGGAATTGTTCAACGCGATTCTGCAGGCACTGGGCGAAGCCCATCACGAACAATGGAGCACCGCGGCGACTTCGCAGGTGAAAGAAGCCGCGAGATCATTGAACGTGCTGCTCGCTGAAGACAGCGTGATCAACCAGAAGCTGGCGATCGGCCTGCTTGATCGCTGGGGGCATCGCGTGACAGTCGCCAACGACGGGCGGGAAGCCGTCGAGCGTTCGAAGGAACAGGAATTCGACGTGATCCTGATGGACATCCAGATGCCCGAGCTGGATGGTCTGGACGCCACACGGGAAATCCGCGCCCGGGAAGCCGTGGACGGACAGCACACGCCGATTGTCGCCATGACGGCCCACGCGCTGCAGGGGGACCGTGAACGTTGTCTCGCCGCCGGGATGGACGATTATCTCACCAAGCCGATCCGTTTCGAGCAGCTGTTCGAATGCCTGGAGCGGATCGGACAGCAGACGCCGACCGCCACGGTCGCCCGGAACGCGGTCGTGATTCCGCCTCCGTTTGAAGACGATGATGAAGCGATTCATCTCGTTTCCCCGGTGGAAACGACCTCTCTTGTGAACTGGAAGCGCGCGCGATCCGCGGCCGCGCATGATCCGGAACTCCTGGCGGATGTCTCGCGGGCGTTTCTCGAGGAAAGCCCGCAGCTCGCCGATCGCGCGCTGCGGGAATTCGCCGCCGGGGACTGGAAAGCGCTGCAGCGGACGATGCACACGCTGAAGAACTCCTTCGCCACGTTTGGTGTGGAAGAGGGCCAGGCTCGTGCGGCGGACATTGAACGCGGCTGCCGGGCCGGTGATCCCCCGGTCTCGACCCAGCCGCTCGAGGAAGTCCGGGCCATCGTTGATTCTGTTGCCAAGGAATTGACAGCATCCTTGCAGACACCGTCCTGAACCGCGACGATACAATCACCACAGGACGATTCCGGCGATCGGAGATTCCTCATGACGCGCGTGTTGATCGTCGATGATTCCCTCACCGACCGGCGGCTCGCCGGCGGACTTATCACCCGCTCGGGTGATCTCGACGTGCACTTCGCCGTCGACGGCCGCGACGCGCTCGAACAGATCGAACTGCATCTGCCCGATGTGGTCATTACCGATCTGAATATGCCCGAGATCGATGGCCTCGCGCTCGTCAAATCGATCCGCGAGCAGTACCCGATGGTTCCCGTGATTTTAATGACAGCTCAGGGCAGCGACGCGATTGCTGTCGAGGCGCTGAAAAGCGGCGCGGCGAGTTACGTCCCGAAACGACGTCTCGCCGATGATCTGGTGAGCACCGTGCAGCAGGTGCTCACCATCGCGCACGCGGATCGTGGTCGCTCCCGGTTAATGCGGCGGCTGCAGCGCGAGCAGATTGAGTTCCGTCTGGAAAACGATCTCGAGCTGATTATGTCGCTCGTGCAGTTCCTGCAGGATGCCGTGCGCGGGATGCGGCTGTGCGATGACGCCGACCGCATCCGACTGGGCGTCGCGCTGCAGGAAGCGATGATCAACGCCTGTTTTCACGGCAACCTGGAAGTCAGTTCGTCGTTACGTGAGACCGATCATCACAAGTATTATGATCTCGCCAAGGAACGGGCCGCTTTACCGCCCTATTCCGAACGCCGCATCACCGTTTCGATGTCGCTCTCCGCAGAGGAGGCGGTGTTCATCATCGCCG
Organism: Planctomycetaceae bacterium; assembly: GCA_035686985.1. Classification (GTDB taxonomy): domain Bacteria; phylum Planctomycetota; class Planctomycetia; order Planctomycetales; family Planctomycetaceae; genus DSVQ01. The sequence goes on from DASRYX010000231.1 coordinate 5,706, forward strand.
ATGAAGGCCCCGGCTTTGATCCGCATGCGTTGCCCGATCCCCGCGCGCCGCACAATCTGGAAAAGCCGTCCGGTCGCGGATTGCTCCTGATGCAGACGTTCATGGATGAAGTCCGCTACAACAGTCGCGGCAATGAAGTCACGATGGTCAAACGCCGCAGCCCGCCCCAACCCTGCATCGAGTCGCCCATGATCAATCCCCAGTTCTTCCGTTGCCAGCAGGAAGGTTCGGTGCTGGTCGTTCAGGTTCTGCGTCCGGTCGGCAGCCTCGCGGAGCAGGACGTCATGCGCGACCTCGATCAGATCCTGATTGCGACGGAAAACTCGCCGTCGTGTAAGGTGCTGATTGACTTCAATCAGGCGGCGTATTTTGGTTCAAGCCTGCTGGAAGCGCTGCGCATAATCTGGACCAAGATTGAACATCGCGAAGGCCGGATGATGCTGTGTAATCTCGCGCCGGTGGGAAAAGAGATCGTGCAGATCGCCAAATTCGATCAACTCTGGCCCGTCTGCGAGACCAAGGCCGAAGCGCTTGAACTGATGGAATGAACAGAAACGAAGAGGAGAAAGACTGTCCGCAGATTTCGCAGAGGGACGCAGATTCGGAGAAAAACGGTCTGCCGCGACATTCCTCATTTCTCCGCAAATCTGTGTGAATCTGCGGAAATCTGCGGACCGCCTTGGACGGCGCTGCCATCACGACGGACGCGGCTGTTTCGCGA
>DASRYX010000232.1:0-2395 GCA_035686985.1 Planctomycetaceae bacterium
GCTGCGAAGTAGAGAGCCGTCATCGCCCGGCAAGGCGTCCACATGCTCTACCAGCGACGCGAGCTGCACGACCAGCGAACGCGGACAGGTGTCGTCGGTGAGGCACAGATCGAGAACGGCGTTCTGCTGCAGGTTGTCGAAGTAGCGCGACCGATACGTCATGCGGCAGTCGATGACTTCCAGCAGCGCCTTCAAGACCGGCCGTTCAATCATCGCCTCGGCAGGGATCAAACTCCGCAGCAAGCTGGCGGTGTGACGCGTCCCTTCCAGTTGGCGGCCCATGTCAAGCAGCCGCCACGCCGGGCCGCGGACCATGCCATCGTGAATCAATCCGCTCACAGCGGCGGCGTTCAGAATCACGTCATTGACTGCTTCGAGAACATCAACGAGATCGCTCCAGCCGGCTTCGATCGAATTGCGGAAAGCCAACGCCATTTCGCGAACTTTCCGAGCCGTGTCGGGCGACATCCACAGGCGCTCCAGTGATGCCAGCCGATCCATTTCGGAAATCGCCGAAGCAATCCCGCGCGGCTCATCCACGTTGGACACCATCCGCGGCAGTTGTTCGGCAAGCGTCGGCATCTGCGACGAGAACGAAGCGATCGCATATCCCGGTTCGACTTGCCCCTGATCGGCCAGCGCCCGGATGAGTGACGCCAATTCCGGAACGTCGGCGACCGATTCCGCAGTCAGCCGTTCAATCACGGCTCGCAACAGCCGCGCGAGAAAATCCGCCCGATCGAGCGATTGACCGAACCAGAAGAGATCATCCGCGACGCGACTGGGGAAGACCGCACTCGTGCGTCGCAGCGGGACGGGCTTCGCCGTATCGGACAGCAGAGACACCGGCGGGACCTGACTCTCCGCCAGAACCCACATGTCCTTGCTGCCTTCGCCCGCGGAGATCGACAGCACCATCGGTTCCGCCGTCGCCGCAAAGCGGACGAGACCGCCGGGCATCACGGCGTAGTCCGCGCCGTCGGCGGCCAGGAACGTTCGGACGGCGGCGTGTCCGAGACCGATCTTGCCCCCACGAAATACCGGCATGCAGGAGCGCGCGACCAATTCTTGCGCGACGTAGTGATACGGCTGCGCGAGAATCTGCGCGACCAACCGCTGGCGATTTGCGGCATCGAGATTCTGGACGATGATTTCTTCACCGCCGCTGGCCTGAAACGCGGGCTTGATGACCAGGTCGTTCAGCCGCCGCAGCACGAAATCGCATTGCACCGGATCACCGCACCACCAGGTGGCGATCGACGGCATCAGCAGGTCTTCGCCGAAGAGCCGCCGGCAGACTTGGGGCAGAAACGCCATGAAGATCGGCGATTCGATTAATCCGCAACCCGGCACATTGGCGACGGCGACTTTCTGCTCGCGGATGACCTTCAGCAACCCGGGAACACCATGCGGTTCACCGCCGCCGAGTTCCAGTGGGTCGATGCCGTGCTCAACACCACGGGAAATGATGACGTCGATCGGCACCAGCCCCGCGAGTGTCTTCAGGAAGACGCGGTCGTCGCGCACAGCGAGGTCCGCTCCTTCGACCAAGGTGTAGCCGAGGTACCGCGCGAGGTACACATCTTCAAAGTAATACGGATACTTCGCTCCCGGCGAGAGCAGCACCACCCGCGGATTCTCGGAGAACCGGCGGCCCATCGCCTTCAGCGAGTTCTGCATTGTCAAAAAAAACGGGGCCAGCCGCTGGATGGACGGATCACTGAGAATCGGTGGGATCGTCCGCGAGGCGGCGATGCGGTTCTCGAGAGCAAACGCGGCCCCGGCCGGTGCTTCCGCGCGGTCGGCCATCACCCGCCAGACACCGTCCGGCGAGCGGGCCAGTTCGCTCGCATAGAGCGAAATCGACGGCGTGCTCTGATGCAGTCCGACAAACGGCCGTACAAACCCAGGATTCGCGAACAGCACTTCCGGCGGCAACGTTCCATCACGGATGAGTTCCCGCGGACCGTAACAGTCGGCCACGATCCGATCGAGCAGCCGCACTCGCTGTCGCAGCCCGGCGGAAAGTCGCTCCCATTCAGCCGCACCAATGATGAGTGGGAGCAGATCGAGGCTCCACGGCCGTTGCGACTGCTTGCCTTCGAGAAAGACGTTGAACGTGACGCCGTTCTCATCAAGCAGCTGCGTGACCTGCTGCGAACGGTGCGTGAGTTCGCCAGCTGAGACGTGTTTGAGCCGCTCGACGAAGTGCAGCCACGCGGCGCGCGGGCGGCCGTCGGCGTCGAACACTTCGTGATAGACCGCAGTCGGGTTCGCGGACGGAACCGTGAGGCTGGATCCCGCAGCGTCAGTGACGGTCATCGAGGCGCGATCCCTCTTCCCAGCGGCTTCGAGATCAACCTCGATTTCCACAAGTCGTTAAAACGGTCGGTAA
>DASRYX010000233.1:0-3561 GCA_035686985.1 Planctomycetaceae bacterium
GATCCGGCAACACTTGCGGTGAACCGGGAACCGCGGGTTGCTCAATGACCTCATGCGCGTCGGCCAGACGCAGCAGCGGCCACGGTCCCGTGGCACCAATCGTCATGGGCAGCCGGGCAATCGCCGCGAAGGTTTCCGGCGTGGAGGGATTCGGCGTCTCCCATTTCGTTCCGGCGTCCCAGCCCGTGCCCAACGGTTCGATGGCCACGGCTCCCGATTTGCCGGTGACAGCAGGGAAGGGGAGATCGATCAATCGCAGGTCGCCGAGCTTCAACCGGAACGGCGAACCGGGAGCACGGTATGCCAGATCATGCAGTTCGACATAATAGAGTCCGTCGGCCGGTAGTCGCGCTTCGATGCGCACGTCACCCCGTAATGCGGATTGTCCCCAGCGGATCTGCAGCGGTGTGCCTTCTGCCGTTTTCAGTTCAAGCACAGGACTCGCTTTACCTCCCAGGCGACGGAGTTCGAGATCCGCCACGACGCGCTGGCCTTTCTGCCCGCGGAAGTAGATCTTTAGTTCCTGACCACCGGCCAGGGTGCCGAAATACGCTGCGGGCAGGTCCGCGGGTTTCTCCGCCGTCGCGGATTGATACGGGCGGTGTGACAGAAGATCGATGGCAATCGGCCGAGCCGCGCTGAGACCCTGTTCGGTCCGCACCCACAACGGATAGATCGCCGGCAGGACGGCTGCGTCGACGGTGACCTTCGCGGTGATCCGATCCGCAGTCGGTGTTCCCTGAATCTCAAAAGTCACGCCCGGGAGGGGCATCGTTAGTGTCGAGGTCGGCGTGAAGTTCTTGCCCGTGATCGTCACCACTGTGCTTGATCCCAGTTGCCATCCGGGTGGCGATACGTTGGCAATTTCCGGGTCGGCGGCGGCCGCCGGGAGATCTTCCTGCATCTTCTGTTCAACGTCGGCACCGGCGACTTCCTTGAACAGCTTCGCCGCGTCTTCCGCGCTGAGGGCCTGCTGAAACAGCGCGAACTCATCGATCACGCCTTCAAAATACTCGCCCGCGGCTTCACTGCGGCCAATGCTGACCGGCAGTTTGTTCACGAGGTTCGCCACCTGCACGTCCTGCGACCACGCTTCAGTCCCTTGGACAAAGCCGTTCGTCACCGCTTTGGGCGTGAGTGGTTTCCCGTTGGCGAACAGTTGCAGCCGCACGTCATCGGCATCGGTGTCGGCGTCATTACCGGGGGCATCACCGATGTGCCAGGTGGCCGTGATGTGCGCCAGCTTGCGAAAGGGCAGGGCCTCTTTGGTGCTGTAGTTGGCGACGCGGTAGCCGGTACCGTCGTTGAAATAGACCTGGAAGTTGTCGGCCTGCGTTGTGAAATTGATGCCGTAGTTGGTGAGTGTTTTGCCATCCTGCACGCCGCGTTTGGCAAACAGGCCGTGATAACCGCCGTCGGTGGGGCCATGAAGGTTCACGGCGAAGAGCGCGACGGTAGCCTCGGCGGGACAGTCCACATCGGGGGCGTCCGCGATCTCGACGAACTGCTGCTGCGCGGCCGTGAGCAACACCGCGCGCTTGCCGGTTTGATTCCAGAACGGGCTGGGCACGCGCGGCGGGGTGTTGGTCAGCGTGCCAGCATTCGGACCTTGCCCGGCCGTCGCGGAATCGATCGCCGGGCCGGACTCTTCATCGAAGGTGTAATTGACCACCGCGCGGGAGCGTACGGTCGCTTCCTGAGCCAACACCGTTGTCGAGCAGACAACGAGAAGAAACAACGAAATCGGGGAGCGAAGCATCAGCGGGCATCCTCGGCGCGAAGAAATCAGCAGGTGTCGATGCGACTGATTCTAATCGCAGCGCGGAGCGCAGGCGACGGAAGCGGTGAGCCTCCGGACGAAATTCTTTCCGACGCCACCCGCGCGGCGGATTAAGATGCGGGTGCCTAATACAGTGCGGTGCTGAGTTTCCGGCGGAACTCGCCCGTCAGTTCGGACACCGGGCCTAGCATGTCGAAGATCTTCAGCATGGTGGCCTTCGCCTCGACGCCCGCACCGAGTTTGTCGCGCTGGACCATCCCCAGTAGCAGCTCGAGCGCTTTCCGGTGCTGCTGCGCCGCGGCGAGCGCATCGGCGTAGTGAATCTGGGCGGTGACGTTCTGTGGGTCGGCCTCGGCCGCCAGCCATGCCTGTTCGACGCCGCCGGTTTCCAGAGCCGATTGACGCACATCGAGCTCGGATTCGATCCGTGCAGAATCGGGATCGAGCTCGACGTTCTTCTTCTTAAGTTCGTCGAGGACCGCGCGGCATTCATCGAACCGGTTCTGCAGGAGCAGCACCCGGGCAATCCGTGTACGGATGATGTCGGCGTCCGGTTCGAGCTGCAGGGCCTCGCGATATTTCCCTTCGGCGGCCCGCGGATCGGTTTCCTCGAGGGCCATCGCGTCCTGCAACAGGATCTGGGCAGGGGAGGGCATGAGGGCGTCGATCCATTCGCGGATCTGTGCTTCGGGCAACACTCCCATGAACTGATCGACCGGCTGCCCGTTCACGAAGGCCACCACGAAGGGAATGGATTGCACGCGGAAAGCGGCGGCGAGCTGCTGCTCTTCGTCGGTGTTGACTTTCCCGAGGACAAACCGGCCGTTGTACTCTGCCGCGAGCTTCTCCAGCACGGGGGTCAGCTGTCGACAGGGACCGCACCACGGCGCCCACAAATCAAGGACAACCGGGACCTTGAGCGAGCGCTCGATCACATCCTGCTGAAACCGCGCCGCGGTGATGTCGAGGACGTGGGGTGAATCGGCCATGGTGTGCTGTCTCGTCGAATGAAACTAAGAATCGCTTGCGCTTCGCAGACCGTTGGCGCGCAAGCCGGGAAAAAATCACTGATCGCGTTTCGCTTCTAGCTGCCGTTTCAGCGCGGCGACCACGGCGGCGTCGAGCGACTTGAGTCCCTCGTCCGGCTGAATCTCATAATGGCCCGCATGATAGTGCGTGATCACGCCATCATGTCCGATCACGACCCACAAGGGCAGGGTGCTGCCGAGCGCTCGCGGGTCGCCGAACTTCGCGAGAAGCTTGCCATCGTCCGTGGCGATCGGAAAGCTGAGGTTCATGAACTCCTGCAGCTTCCGAAACGATCGCACGGCGGCGGACGTTTCCGTCGGACTTCCCAGGCGGGAATCGACTGCGACGCCCACGATCTTCGCGCCGAGTTTGGACCGGCGGTTGTGCAGGAAGTCGAGATAGCCCACCTGGCCGTAGGGTTCGACGAGTTTGTCGCCGTTGTAGTCCCAGAAGTGCAGGACCGTCGTGTGACCGGCCAGTTCTTTCGCGGTGACGGTGGACCCGGTGATGAGTCGCAGATCGGTCAACGTGGCGGGCTGACCGACGAATTTCTGCGCGAGTCCGGCGACACCGTCGAGACGACGGGATTGTTGCGACAGATCGCGCTCAATCGACTCGACGAAGCGAGCCCAGAATGTTCCGGGGGACGTTTTTTTCAGTTCGGGAAGGGCGGCGAGCGTGCCGTCCACCTGTTCGCGCGAGAGATCTGCCGGCCGCGCTTCGCCGGTTCGTGCGAGTTGGCTCTGTAATGC
>DASRYX010000234.1:0-5443 GCA_035686985.1 Planctomycetaceae bacterium
GCCTGATGAATTTCCCGCGGCGGATTGTCCGGAATCTGGCTGGGATTCTTGAGCAGTGTCATCACGAGATCGCTGCGACCGTTGATCCACAGCGACTTTTCGATCAGGTGCACGACCCGGTATTCATCCTGCCAAGCTTCATTGCGATCGAGAATCGTCTGCACGAACTGCGGATCGCGGATCTGCTGTTTCGTTCCCCGCAAGGCGAGTGTCGCCGCCAGTTTTGTGACGCACTCCGGCTTTAAGAGCTGCATCGTGTCCCGCTTCAGGCCCTGCAGGCCGAACGGTGAAGCTTCCTCATCCAACCCGAAATCCGCAACAACCGCCGGGAGTGAACGCCGTGTTTTGTCCGTGAGAGACCGCGAAGCCATCTGCAGCATGATGGGGACCTTCCGGAAAGACAGAAGAGGGGTGAGTCGAGATGGGGCGAAACGTCCTTTGTCCGACTCGCGAAACGCTGTCGGTGGATTATGAACGCTCGGAACTTGACCGTCAAAACGATTCTGCCGTCCAGACGGATCACAGGTCAGAAAGAAAAACCCCCGGACTGTTGTTTAACAATCCGGGGGCCCGGCGAAATTTTTCGCAAAGTTTTTTGCGGGCGGGCATTAACCGGCCTGCAACGCGAGGACGCTTTCGTGTTCGAAGTTGTCCATCCGTGCGAGGTCGTCGATGGAATCGACGACGTAATGCGGGCCATAGGCGTACTGGTCGAGAGACACGCGCTGCGTGCTGCCGGTGAGGACCAGGACCGTGCGGTAGCCCATCTGTACGCCGCCGAGGATGTCGGTTTCCATCGTGTCGCCGACCATGACGACTTCATCCGTGGAAAGCCCCAGGGCTTTGCGGGCGGCCCGCATCATCACAGGACTGGGTTTCCCCACGCTGAAGGCTTTCACCCCGGTCGCCGATTCCAGCATCGCCACGAAGGCGCCGCAACCGGGCCGCAGTCCGTTCTGCGTTGGGCAGTTCGGGTCCAGGTTCGTCGCAATCAGCTTGGCACCGTTCAGGATGTGCCGCACGGCAACTTCCATCATTTCCAGCGTCAGCGTGCGGCCTTCACCGACCACGACAAAGTCCGGATCGTGATCCACGATTGAATAGCCGACTTCGTGGAGTGCCTGCAGCAAGCCCCCTTCGCCAATGACATATGCGGTGCCGTTCGGCTTCTGGCGTGAAAGGAATTCCGCGGTTGCCATCGCGCAGGTATAGATATCATCTTCTTGGGCATCGATGCCGATGCGTTGCAGCTTGGTGGCGACATCCCGCCGGGTGCGCTGGCTGTTATTGGTCAGGAAGAGGAACGGAATCCCGCGTTCCCGCAAGCCGGCGACGAACCGGGCCGCGCCGGGAATGACTTGTGATCCGCGATAGATCACGCCATCCATATCAATCAGAAATCCGATAGCCATCAAACATCCTCAAGCAGACGCGTTCTCCGAGCGCGTTCTTCACGAGGATCACCGATACGCAATCAACGTGCCGGAGTCGATGTGGGCTTTCGATGAAGACCGCTAACCTGTGACAGTGTGCGGGTTAGCGATCGTCTGCCTGAGATTGCGGCACGATTGCCTGCGCAGAATCTCGACGGCGTCGGTAGTTCTACTGGCAAGCATCAAGCCTCGTCAGCTTGACGGCTCGACGCTCGCAAATGCTATCGATGCCAGACGACGACGTGCGTCTTCGGCTGCGGACTGCCGGTGCGGCGAACCTGCAGCATGACGCTGCCAGTGGTGTCGGTGGCTTCGAGGGCCGTCTGGACATCTTCCACGCTGCTGACCGAACGGCGGCCGATCGATTCCACCACATCGTAGACCTGCACACTGGACGACAACTGGCTCGTCGGCTCGACCTTCAAGACAAGGAGACCGCGGGTCGCGCGCTCAAAGCCCAACTGCTGGGCGAGGTCACCATCGAGCGGGTGCATCGTCAGGCCCATTTGCCGGACGGGCACACCCATCCCGGGTTCAATTGGGGCTTCGCTCGACTGGTTCAAATCGTTGCGGTTGGCGAGTGTCAGCGTGAGCGTGATCTCTTTACCGTTGCGCCACACCGAGAGTTTCACCTGGCGCCCGATCGGCGTCAGACTGACCAGATTAATGAGATGATTCTCGTCCTGCACGTCCGTGCCGTCGAACGCAAGCACGACGTCTTCCACCTGCAGGTTTGCCCGAGCGGCGGGCGTGTTCGGATAGACTTGCGTCACGCGGGAGCCGCGGGCGCGATCCAGCTTCAACTGCCGGGCCGTTTTCAGATCGAACGCCGGATCCAGCCGCACGCCGAGATACGCGCGATGCACCACGCCATGTTCAAGGAGTTGCTCCATCACCCGCTGGGCGAGGTTGCTGGGGATGCTGAAGCCGATGCCCTCATTGCCACCGCTGCTGGACGCAATCGCGGTGTTGATGCCCACCACGCGGCCTTGCAGATCGATCAGTGGTCCCCCCGAATTCCCGGGGTTAATCGCCGCGTCGGTCTGCAGGAAATCCTGATTCAGCACATCCGCCGAACCCAGCTTCAATTGCCGTCGGGCTTTCGCGCTGATGATTCCGAGTGTCACCGACCGGCTGAGTCCAAACGGACTGCCCATTGCCAGGACCAGATGGCCGATTTCGACCTGATTGCTGTCCGCCCAGCGCGCCGGCGTCAAATTGGAGCCGTTCACCTTCAGCACAGCGAGATCGGTCGCGGCGTCCGTCAACACGCGCTCGGGGTGAATATCCCGGCCGTCGTAAAGTTGAATCGAAATGTCGTCCATCGACGCGCCATCAATGACGTGACGGTTGGTGACAACGTAAATGCCGTCGCGCTTGGCGCTGGTCATCAGGACGCCTGAACCGGTTTCTTCCACGCGGCCGCGTGAAGAATTCCGTTCGCTCTGAATGTGCACAACGCAGGGGTTGGTCGCGGCGGCGATTTTCGCGAGGGTCTGGCTGACCGTCTGCAGATTGGCGGTGTCGCGCGATAAATCCTGCCAGACGCGGTCGTTGTTGGTGTCATTGCCGCGGGCGTGCACTTCCTTGCGGAAGTCGTGTCCCAGAAACGCCCCTGCCGCCAACCCCAGTAAGAGAGTTGTGCCGCACATCCAGACCCAAACTCGAGTCGGCATCGTGGAGTGTCCGTGCAGTAAAAGGAGAGGAAGGGGTCTCAGTGGCAAATCGTCGTTCAGACGAGTGCGGGTCGACGAAAACCCGCCTCCGACCGGTGACGCACGATTCGCGCATTGTTCAGGATGGAACTGGCGTGACATCCCTGCCCGGCACGCCGGCCGTAGCGATTATTCCCAGCGGGACGCGTTTTCCATCGTGGAACTGGCGACCGAACCCGATCGCCGCCGTGCCGCCTTACTCCAATCCCGGGAGCACAAATATCGTAGCACCCCCCGCGCGGAAGTCGAGAGGGAACTCTGAAGCCCAACCTTTCTTAAGGTTGAGTCGCCTCTGGGCCATTGAGGATCACGCCGCCTGCCGGATCGCTCGTTGGGGCAGGATGCCGTCGAGACGGCGCAGCATATGCTCTTCGCCGGCGAGGAATTCCGGAGCGATATCGACCGCCCAGATGTGTTCCGCGAGGGAGTGAGTCTCGGGAATCTTCACCAAGTCTTTCATGGTGGTGATGAGAGCCGCGGCATCGTGTTGCTGCCGCCATTCGGCCAGCCGATCGAGGTCGGCGGCGGTGTAGTGATGATGGTCGGGAAACGCGCGCAATTCTGCGTTCAATCCGAGATCGCGCAACGTGTGACGAAAGCCGTCGGGGTTGCCGATGCCGCAGAACGCGATCGTCTTGCGGGATACAAGATGGGTGGGCGATTTCTTCTCGCCGAGCGTGTTGATCAATCGCTGCGGCGCGAATCGCACGGCGATATGTTCATCCACGCCACGGACTCGAGCGACCGTGTGGCGGAGATCGGTGATGGTGGCCGCGTCGACTTGATCGGCACGCGTGATGATCACCGCATCAGCCCGTTTCAGGGCGGACAATGGTTCCCGCAGCAAGCCACGCGGCAGCAGATGCCCGAATCCCCACGGTTGCGTCGCATCAATCAGCACGAGATCGAGATCGCGTGCGAGCCGTCGATGTTGAAACGCGTCATCCAGCACGAGCGCATCGCAGCCGTGTTGTTGTATCGCAATGGCGGCACCGGCGACGCGGTCGCGCATCGCCACTTGGGGCACGCCAGGACAAAGCTGTGCGAGCACCATCGCTTCATCATTCGCCGCATTGTGTGCCACTGGCTTTGCCAGTGTCTTGTCTCCTTGTGAAGTCGTAAGAGCACTGGCCGAGCCAGTCGTACACGGAAGAAAGGATGTCTTATCGAGACTGCGGTAGCCGCGGCTGAGAATGCCTGGACGGCGACCGCGGGCCTGCAATTGGTGGGTGATCCACGCGACGATCGGTGTTTTGCCCGTCCCGCCGGTGGTGATGTTCCCCACGCTGATGACCGGGATGTCGACACCGTGGGACCGCCACCAGCCGGAATCATACGCCGCGTTGCGCAGCGTCATCCCCGCGGCGTATCCCCACGACGCAACATGACAAACGGTCCGCAACGCCGCGGGAATCACGCCGCGGTGGCGGCCGGAGATCACGTCGATTGCGAATTGCTCATCCATGAGCGAAATCACCTTCGTTTAGCCGTGACGCGCCAGTGGAGCGCTCCCCTTCGGGTCGCGGCTAAACGGCGTTACATCGACTGCATCTTCTTGCAGATCGCTTCTGCCATCTGCATCGTGCCGACGGCGGTCGGGTCGTTGCGGTTGTCTTTCAGGTCGTACGTCACGTCCTTGCCTTCTTCGATCACCGCCGCAACGGCGGCTTCGAGCTTCTCCGCGGCTTTGTGTTCGCCGAGGTGTTCGAGCATCAGCTTGCCTGAGAGAATCAACGCCGTCGGGTTGACCTTGTTCTGGCCCTTGTACTTCGGAGCACTGCCGTGAGTGGCTTCGAAGATCGCGGCGTCCGGGCCGTAGTTCGCTCCCGGGGCAACACCGAGACCACCGACGAGACCGGCACACAGGTCGCTGAGAATGTCGCCATACAGATTCGGCAGCAGGATCACGTCGTACAACTCGGGCTTCTGCACGAGCTGCATGCACATGTTGTCGATCAATCGTTCCATGTAGACGACATTCGCCGCGTTCGGCACTTTGCCGGCGAGTTCCTTATCCGCGGGGACCGACAGTTCCGGCCATTCGTACTTGGCTCCGAACGCCGTGGCGACGGCGCGGGTTTCGTCGTACCACAGGCCGTCGGTGAACTTCATAATGTTCGCCTTGCACACCGAGGTGACCGACTTGCGGCCGGCCTTCACGGCGTAGTCGAACGCGAACTTAGCAATGTTGCGCGTGCCTTCGTACGACATCGGCTTGATGCTGACGCCGGTGGTGGCCTTGCCCGTGCCGATCTTCTTGCCGGTGGTCTTGCTGTTGATGAAGTCGATCAGTTC
>DASRYX010000235.1:0-2556 GCA_035686985.1 Planctomycetaceae bacterium
AGCATGGCGACACCACCGAGGTTCTCGTCATCGGCCGTCATGCCGGTTCGCTGTCGACTGAAGATCGAATGCGACTGCAGGAACTGGTTTTTCAGCACCGGCCGCTCACCGTTAATTTTTCAAAGTTGACTGGTTTTTCTGGACCTGGCTTACGAAAGCTGCTGCAGTTCTGCCGCCGCATTCGGTGCGAGGGCGTGGACCTGCAAGTCACGGGCATCACCGATGAACTCCGACACCTCGTCGATTCCGCAGGTTTCGCGGAGTTGTTGCGCAGCACGCAAACCGACTTCGTGCTGTGTTCCTTTCATGAGCTGAGCCGCATCGACGTTTATCCGACGCATTTTTTTAACGAGTACGGGTTGCGGCCCGGCTCGCCGTTGCCGTTTGGGGCCTCGATTGTCACCGGGGGCGTGAACTTTTCGGTCTTCTCGCGGCATGCGACGGCATGTTCGCTCGTGCTGTTTCGCCCGGGCGGTGAAGTGATCGACGAGATCCCGTTTCCCCGTGAATTCCGCGTGGGCGATGTGTTCGCGATGACGGTCTTCGACCTCGATCCCGAGGAATTCGAATACGGTTTCCGCCTGGATGGGCCGTTTGATCCCGCGCGCGGAATGCGGTTTGATTCATCGAAAATCCTGCTCGATCCGATGGCCCGCTGCATCACCGGACGGAATGTGTGGGGCCAGAGTTGGAACTCCGGTCGCGAACCGATCAACCGTTCGCGGCTCATTCCCGAAGACTTCGATTGGGAAGGTGATCAACCGCTGCATCTGCCGTTCGAAGATCTGGTGATCTATGAGACCCATGTGCGTGGCTTCACCCGCAGTTCGACTTCGGGCGTGACCTATCCCGGAACATTCGCCGCGATTCGTGAGAAGATTCCTTACCTGAAAGAACTGGGCATCAACTGCCTCGAACTGCTGCCGATTTTTCAGTTCAACGAAAGGGAAGTGGAACGCGTCAACCCGTTGACAAACGAAACGCTGTTCAACTACTGGGGCTATAACACGGTCGGATTTTATGCCCCGCATGCGGGCTTCGCCGCCACGTCGGCGATGGGAACGCAGGTTGATGAGTTCAAGGCAGTCGTGAAGGAACTGCATCGCAACGGCATCGAGATTCTGCTCGACGTCGTGTTTAACCACACGGCAGAGGGAAATGAACACGGGCCGACGCTGTCGTTTCGCGGTATCGACAACAGCACCTATTACATGCTGACTCCCCACGGCGAGTATCTCAACTACAGCGGTTGCGGGAACACGTTCAACTGCAATCATCCCGTGGTGCGGGACTTTGTACTAAACTGCCTGCGTTATTGGGTCGCCGAATTCCACATCGACGGTTTCCGCTTTGATCTCGCGAGTATTCTCGGCCGCGCTGCCGATGGGACGCCGCTCGCGAATCCACCGCTTTTAGAAGCGCTGGCGATGGATCCGATTCTCAGCAAGACGAAGCTGATCGCTGAGGCCTGGGACGCCGGCGGTCTGTATCAGGTCGGCTCGTTTCCCTCGTACGGTCGCTGGGCGGAATGGAACGGACAGTACCGCGATTGTATCCGCCGGGCACTCAAGGGAGATCACGGCCAGATGCGCGAGCTCGCGCAGCGACTGCTTGGTTCACCCGACATTTATCCCACCCGCGGACCAACGGCGTCCATCAATTTTGTAACGTGTCACGACGGGTTCACGCTCGCCGATCTCGTCAGTTACAACGACAGGCATAACGAAGCCAATGGCGAAGAGAACCGTGACGGCGCCAACGATAATCACTCCTGGAACTGCGGAGTCGAAGGTCCGACCGATGATCCGTCGATACTGGAACTCCGCCGTCGGCAGGTTCGGAATGCCCTGACGCTGTTGTTTCTCAGTCATGGCGTGCCGATGCTGCTGATGGGTGACGAAATCGGGCGGTCTCAGCAGGGAAACAACAACGCGTATTGCCAGGATGATCCCCTCAACTGGATGGACTGGACGCTGGTCGAAACGAATCGAGACCTGTTGCACTTCTCTCAGGGACTGATCGCCTTTCGACGGCGGCACGCCGTGCTGCGAAGGCGAGCCCATGCCGGCGTCCTGTCCGAGTTCGGCGATGGAGTTGAAGTGGCGTGGCATGGGACGAAGATCCACCATCCCGACTGGTCCGACCACAATCGCGTCCTGGCTCTGGTGTTGTCCGCCGACGGGGGCGATGAGCAGGATGTGCTGTACGTCGCGCTCAATTTCTATTGGGAACCGATCGAATTCGAATTGCCGCCTCCACCGCTTCGCTGCGGCTGGCGACTGTTCGTGAACACTGGACGGGCCTCGCCGGATGATCTGTACATGGCAGAAGTGCATATGCCTGCGGTCGATGGTTCGACGATCACACTGACGGGGCGCAGCATCGTGGTGCTGACGGCTCGACCGATCGATGGGAATGGTTGAGAGGGCTAAGATGGCGTTGGACCTGTTGCCGCTGTGGGGGATGTTCCTGGCGGCTGTCGCGCTTGTCGCGGGAGCCGTCGAGGCAGGGTTTCGTTTTGGGCGCTATCGGCAGGCGACCGGCGCGGCGAAGGAG
>DASRYX010000236.1:0-15420 GCA_035686985.1 Planctomycetaceae bacterium
TCTCGTCGTCATCGGCGCGGGGTACATCGGTCTGGAACTCGGATGCGTGTGGTCACGCCTCGGGGCCAAGGTCACCGTGCTTGAATACCTGCCACGGATTCTGCCCGGAATGGACGCCGAGATGGCGACCGATGCCCAGAAGATTTTCACGAAGCAGGGCTTGGAATTCCGTCTCGGCAGCCGTGTGACGAGCGCCCGTGTGCAGGACGATGGACAGTGCGTGGTGGAATGTGACGGCCAACCGCCGACGACGTGCGACCGCGTGCTCCTGGCCGTCGGCCGTATTCCGAACACGCAGGGATTGGGACTCGCCGAAGCGGGTGTCGATATCGGCAAAGGCGGACGCGTGGTCGTGGATGATCATTTCCGCACGACCCAGCCGGGAATCTATGCCATCGGCGACGTCATCCAGGGCCCGATGCTCGCTCACAAAGCCGAAGAGGAAGGCGTGGCGTGCGTCGATGGCATCGCAGGCAAGTATTGCCATGTGAACTACGACGCGATCCCCGGCGTCTGCTACACCGATCCGGAAATTGCCTCCGTCGGCAAGACGGAAGAACAGCTCAAAGAAGCCGGCGTTCCCTACAAAAAGGGCGTGTTTCCGTTTCTTGCGAACGGCCGGGCTAAAGCGCTCGCCTCGACTGATGGGCGTGTGAAGATGCTCGCGCATGCCCAGACGGATCGCATCCTGGGCGTGCACATTCTCGGACCGCGGGCCGGTGATCTCATCGCCGAAGCCGTCGCCGCGATTGAATTCGGCGCGAGTGCCGAGGACATCGCGCGGACTTCGCACGCCCATCCCACGCTCGCGGAATGCCTGAAAGAAGCGGCAATGTCGGTCGACGGCCGCGCGATTCACATGGCGAACGCGAAGCAATGACGGGGCAGTCGGTAGTGGGCAATGGACAGTGGGGGGAAGAAGCTCCCCCGCTGTTTGGTGACCTGTCTTTGCGACTGCTGACGCCGGCGTTCACGACGATTGAGCACGCCTTGGCAACGGAAGAAGCCGTCTTGGCTACGGTCGATGCGGGCGAATCTCCGGCAACGTTGCTGTTCTGGGAATGGTCGTCGCCCGCCGTGATTGTTGGGCGGTCCAATCAGATTCACCGGGAAGTCTGCGTCGACGCTTGCGACCGCCACGGCGTGCCGATTTTGCGACGCTGTAGCGGGGGCGGCACCGTGGTGCTCGGACGCGGCTGCCTGTGTTATGCGCTCGTTCTGCCGGTGACTCCGCACCACCGGGCGCTCGGCATCTCCACGGTGACGCGCGCCATCATGCAGCAAACGGCGAACGGATTCGTCGCCGCCGGATTCGATGTCTGCGTCGATGGCATCAGCGATCTCGTCGTCGGCAACCACAAGTTCTCGGGCAACTCGCAGCGCTGGCAGAAGAACGCCCTACTCCACCACGGCACGATTCTGTACGACTTCGATCTCGCGCAGATTGACCGATACCTGCAGTTCCCGAGTCGCCAGCCCGACTACCGTGCGGACCGCCATCACCACGAGTTTGTCACGAATCTGCCAGCCACGAAATCGATGGTGGTGTCAACTCTGACATCGACGTGGCACGCGTCCGCGGGAACCGCTGTCCCGTCGGAGCTCACACGAGCGGACGAACTGCTCCGCACGCGCTACCATGACGCGGCGTGGCATCGCGGCCGCTGATCTTGTAGGGTCCGCTGTGCGGACCACTCTTCTTCTTTGCAGTCATTCAAGGACGGTCCGCACAGCGGACCCTACGCCATCACAAACTCTGCGTCAGTCTCTGATAGTCGTCCTGCAGTTGGTTCGTGATCGGGCCGACTTTAAACGTGCGGTCGTCGATCTTGCCGACGGGGATGACTTCCACCGCTGTCCCGGTCAGGAAGATTTCCTCTGCCTGCGAGAGTTCTTCCGGGAAGATCGCCCGCTCGACGACTTTGACGCCGCGCTTCTTTGCAAGGTCCATCACTGTCCGGCGGGTGATGCCATCGAGAAAACAGTCCGGTGTCGGCGTGTGGAGTTCGCCCTTCACCACCATGAAGAAGTTCGCGCCGGTGGCTTCGGCGATCTGCCCACGGTAATCGAGCATCAGGGCGTCCTGATAGCCCGCGGCTTCGGCGGCGTCGCGACTCATTGTGCAGATCATGTACAACCCGGACGCCTTGCTCGCCGTCGGGGCGGTTTGTGGCGAGGGCCGCCGCCACGTCGACGTCATCAGCTTGATGCCGAACTTGCGGGCTTCATCACCGTAATATGCCGGCCAGGGGAAGACGGCAATCGCGACATGGACCTTGGTCCCTTTCGCCGAGACGCCGATGACTTCCGGGCCACGCCATGCGATCGGGCGGATGTAACCCGAATCGATGTTGTTCTTGCGGATGACCTCGTTGGTCGCCTTTTCGAGGACTTCCACCGAGTAGGGCAGTTCGTAACTGAGCAGTTTCGCCGAGGTGTGCAGCCGCTCGGTGTGTTCCCGCAGCTTGAACGCCTTGCCTTTGTAGACCCTGAGACCTTCAAAGACGGCGCTGCCGTAGTGCAGGCTGTGCGTGAGGACATGGACGCGGGCATCCCGCCAGGGGATTTCCTCGCCGTCCATCCAGATCACGCCGTCACGGTCATGCATCGCCTGCGGGGCCACGGTCCGCTCCTCAAACAGCTCAACGGAAGTTCATCAGGTAGATGGTCTTAATCGGAACCGGTCACGATACCAGCGATTCCGACACGCCTCAATGGGGGAAGTTCGCCGCGGTCGGGTTTGCCGAGCTTCGAGGTGAACCGAAACAGCACCTTGAACGGTTCGCCTCGCGGACTCGGCAACCCTGCGGCTCTGCTTACCGGGTCGAAATCGCCTGCTGCAACGGCCGCAACACCTGGTCGATGACGTGCCGTTCCAGCAGTTGCTCGCAGGTCTGCTTGAGCTGCTGCAGCGTCGACTCATACGTCGTGTTCGGCTCCAGGCTGCCGTATTGCCGGACCGTGAAATAGACGCTGATCTGGTCTTCCGGGAATTCGCCGCGGCGAACCTGATAGGCGTTGGTGCGGGTTTCGATCATCAACCGGGCCTGCCGGCGGCAGCCTTCGTCCAGACTAATTGTGATCGACGGCTCGAAATTCAGCACCTGCGCTCCGGGGATGTCGACGAGACTTTCCATCGAGGAACTTGAGCCCAGTGCTTCCATCACGATCGCGTCATGATTGCCGCGGTAGTTGAAATCGAACCCCATGACGTAATCAAGCGCTTCGCAGTCGAGTGAGCTGACGGAGAGCATGTACGGCACAAGATCCAGGATCAGCCCGTGCTGTTCCACCGCGTGATCGGTCGTTTCCGGATTGATGAATCCGCTGCAGATCCGCCGTGGTTCCAGCGTCACCCAGCGCTGGTGGCCCATGTCCTTGTCTTCTTCCAGAACGAAGTCCCCGTTGTCGCGGGTGTAAAAATTCCGCATGGTGGGGTATTGTTTCTGGACGCGTTCGAAGAAACCGAGCACCGTTTCGCGAGCGGCGGGGAGCTGCATCTCCGTGTTCAGATTCATGTTGATGTAGCAGTCGTCCGCCAGCGATGCGTACGGATTCATTGAACGTTCCTTGAAGTCGCCCTCGGGCCGAACTATTGTGTTCAAATGGCCACAAACTGTGATCGGTTGATCCGTCCGTTGAGCCAAGACACCGATTGACGACTGGTCTCAGTCATTCTACCGAGGTCCCCCTCATGCAGCCAGTACCCCCCGCCGCTCGTGCCGCTGTCGATTGGATGCTCTTCCCGACCGCTTTGGGCTGGATGTCCATCGGTTGGAACGCTGACGGTCTGGCCAGCGTCCGCATGGGATACCCCTCGCGGGAAGCCTTGGAAGAAGTGCTGGCCACCTCGAATGCCGCGGCCGCGCCGCCGCTGTGGTGCCAGCAGCTGGCCGACCGGCTGCAGGCGTATGGCTCGGGGGTGAAGGACGACTTCCGTGATGTCCCCGTCGCCCCGTTGTGGAACACGCCGTTTCAGAACGACATCGTCGCCGCATTGCGGTCGGTGCCGTATGGCGAGCGAACGACCTACCGCGATCTCGCGGCACTCGTCGGTCGCCCCGGCGCGGCGCGGGCGGTCGGACAGGTGATGGCGACCAACCCCGTCCCGCTGGTGGTCCCGTGCCATCGGGTGTTGGCGTCGGGAGGAAAACTCGGCGGATTCTCCGCCCCGACGGGGATCGCGTTGAAACAGCAGCTTCTGGAAATGGAAGCCCGCGACACCGAACCGACACTGTTTCGGAAGCGATCGACGACCTCGCTGGTCGGGGCACACTGATGGCCAATCCCCCGCGCGGTCCCGGAATTCTGTTTCACCTCACCGCCGCTGCAACCACGGCGTTCATCATCTCGATTCTCGCAATGGTCGCCACACTGTTCGGCGATCCCGCCGCCCCGATTAATCTCTGGATCAATGACTACGCCGGTGCGGTCCTCGGCATCGAGATCGCCGCCATTGCAGTGCTGGGAACGGCCGCGATGATGAACGATGCGCGCGTCACGCGGCGGGAGCGTCAGGAGTCGCATCGCGAAACCGCACAGCGGTAATGGGCGGCGTTAGCTGGCCTTGGCTGGCGCAGTGCCGACGGTTTTGCCCTGCTTTTTCATCGCCGTTTCGAACGCCGTGCGGGCTTTGTCCCAGACTTCGTCCATCAGCGGGACGTGGCAGCCGCCCTCGGTCTTGCAGGCGTTTTGACCGGGCAGTTCGCCACAGCCCGCCTGGCCCTTGCACTCGTGCGCCCCGCCGCAGGCGTGATCCGCGACGCTCGCACACGTTCCCTGACCGGCACACGCGTTGTCTTTGCTGCGGCCCCTCCCCTTGCAGGTGTTGAGCCCGCGGCACACGTGCAGGTCGTCGACCAGCAGTTCTTCCTGCGGCGTCAACGCGACAGTCGCGGTCGGCGTCGACGCCGGAGCGGTCGCAGTCGGAGCCGGGGCATTGCCCGCGCGACCACCGCAGCCGAGAGTTCCGCCGGCGGTGAGGCCCGCCAGGGCTGCGAGAGTCCACTGCTGGAATTCCCGCCGATCGAGTTGGTTCCGGTCCATCACTGCGTGTCCTTTGTCCGGGAGAAGCGGTTGGCCTGAATCCCGAGTTTATCAAACTCCGCGGGAAAAAACGTGCTTGTCATGCTGGCCAGTGCATGTGAAAATGGAGAGCCTGCCTCTTTTCCCGCCGACGTGCCCTGCCGAGGTGATTCTGTGACCGCTCTCATCGGCCGCCTGCTGTGTGTCTCTCTGGTGCTGGCCGCCGGTTCGTCGACGTTGGCCGCCGAACGGACGGGCGAGATCGTTTATCGGGAGATGTGCGCCTCGTGTCATGGCCCGCAAGGCGAAGGTGTGCCGACGGCGTATCCGGAACCGCTGCTGGGTGACAAATCCGTCAAGGAACTGGCACTGGTCATCACCAAGACCATGCCGGAAGACAAGCCCGAGAAATGCAGCCCGCAGGATTCCGCGCTGGTCGCGGCGTACATTCACGACGCCTTTTACTCGCCGCTGGCTCAGGCGCGGATCAAACCGGCCCGCGTTGCGCTCTCTCGGCTCACCGTGCGGCAGTACAAAGAATCGATCGCGGATCTCTTTGCGGAATTGCGTCCCTCGGAGCAGCCGTTAAAAGAGCGCGGATTACGGGGCAATTACTTTCCTTCCCGCCGCACGCGGGATAAGGAAAAGATCGTTGACCGCATTGATCCCGTCGTGCAGTTTGATTTCGGCGAAGGCAAGCCCGTCGAAGATGATCGATTGAAGGCCGACGAATTCTCCATTCACTGGAGCGGTTCAATCTTCGCCCCGGAAACCGGCAGCTACGAGTTCGTGGTGAAGACCGCGAACGGAATGCGGCTGTGGGTCAACGAAAACGAGGTCCCGCTCATCGACGGCAGCGTGCGATCCGGCAACGATGTTGAACACCGGGAATCAAGGCTGCTGCTGGGCGGACGGTATTACCCGATCCGCCTCGAACTCTTCAAATCGAACAAGGCGAAAGAGAAGAAAGCGTCCATCGCACTCCATTGGACGCGGCCGAATCACACCACCGAACTGATTGAGGCGCGGTATCTGTCGCCGCATCGCTCGAGCGAAGTGCTGATCGTGCAGACGCCATTCCCGGCGGATGACCGCAGCGTCGGTTATGAACGAGGCACGTCTGTCTCCAAGGAATGGGATCAAGCCACGACTGACGCCGCGCTGGAAGTGGCCGCGCTGCTGTCGAAGGAAGTGAACCGCCTTGCCAACACCAAATCGGACGCCGGCGATCGCCGAGAAAAGGTGCAGAACTTCACGCTGCAACTGGCCGCCCGCGCGTTTCGCCGCCCGCTGAATGCCGAAACGCAGGCGTACTTCAGCAGGCAGTTCGCCGACAACGCGGACATCGACACCGCCTTTCAGCGCAGTGTACTGCTGATGCTCAAGTCGCCGCGGTTCCTGTATCGCGAAGTCGAAGACCCCGCGAACGATCCGTGGAATATCGCCGCCCGAATGGCATTCACACTGTGGGATTCTCTTCCCGACAAGCCGCTGCGCGACGCCGCAGCGAACGGGCAACTCGCCAACCGCGAGCAGATCCGATCGCAGGCCGAACGCATGGCGGCTGACCCGCGCGCTCAAGCCAAGCTGAGCGCGTTCTTTCGTCAATGGACCCGGATGGACGCGCTGGTCGACATCGCCAAGGATTCCAAGCTCTATCCCGAGTTCGACCACGACACGATTTCAGACCTGCGGACCTCGCTCGAAATGAGTCTCGCGGAGGTCGCCGCCGAGCCGCGGGCCACCTACCGCGATCTGATCCTGGAAGAACAGCTCTATCTCAATAACCGGCTCGCCAACTTGTATGGCGTGGAATTGCCCGCCGATGCGCTGTTGGCGAAAAGCTCAGAGTTCCAGAAGGCCAAACTGGCGGGTGAACCGCGAGTTGGCCTGGTCACGCATCCGTTCCTGATGGCAGGCCTGGCTTACACGGCGTCGAGTTCACCGATTCACCGCGGCGTGTATCTGTCCCGCACGATGCTCGGTCGCAGCCTGAAACCGCCGCCCGAAGCGATCTCGCCGATCCTGGAAGATCTGCACCCCGGCTTGACGACGCGCGAACGAGTCACGTTGCAGACCAAATCGGAAGTCTGCCAGGGATGCCACGTGATGATCAACTCGCTCGGCTTCACCCTGGAAAGCTTCGACGCCATCGGCCGTTTCCGCAAAGAGGAGAAATCCAAGCCGATCGACGACACCGGCGTGTATATCACGCGGGACGGCGAAGAACGCCCGTTGCGCGGCCCGCGCGAGATGGCGGACTATCTCGTTAGTAGCGGTGAGAGCCGACAGGCGTTTGTTCAGCAGATGTTCCACTTTTTCGTGAAGCAGCCAATCCGGGCGTATGGGGCGGAAGTTCCCGACGCGCTCGGTCGATCTTTCTTGCAGAATGATCAACAAATCCGCATGCTAATGATAGAGATTGCTACGACCGTCGCTGCGACGGGGACCAACTGATTTGTCCCGCCTTTGAAATCTCCAAACGGAACCCGCCCATGACCTTCCGTTCGTCCCGCCGTGAATTTCTGCGTGATCTCGGCCTCAGCGCCGCCGCATTGCCCTTTATCTGCAATCTGCCCAGCCTCGCGTTTGCCAATCAGGCCCAACGCAAGCAGCGGCTGGTGGTGATGTTTAGCCCGAACGGCATCGTGCCCGATCAGTTCTGGCCCGACGAAGAAGGGGCAGACTTCAAACTCAAGACGATTCTCTCCCCACTGGAATCACTGAAGAGCCGCACGCTGGTTCTCAACGGCGTGTGCGACAAGATCCGCGGCGATGGCGACAGCCACATGCGCGGCATGGGCTGCCTGCTCACGGGGACCGAGCTGTTCCCCGGCAACATCCAGGGCGGCTCTGATACCCCCGCCGGCTGGGCCAGCGGCCTGTCCATCGATCAGGAAATCAAGAATTTCCTGCAGGCCGACGCCACCACCCGAACGCGATTCGGCTCGCTGGAATTCGGCGTGATGGTCCCCGACCGCGCCGATACCTGGACCCGGATGGTTTACTCCGGCGCGAACAAGCCGGTGACCCCGATCGATGATCCGTACCAGATGTTCCACAAGCTCTACGGCCAGAAGAAGAATCAGGAAAGCCTGCGCAGCATTGTCGACGCGCTGAAGGACGATTTTCGCAAGCTTCAGCCGCTGGTCAGCGGTGAAGACCGGCAGCTTCTCGAGGAGCATGCGACGCTGGTCCGCGACTTCGAACGCGAACTGCAAGCGAATCCGGACGGGTTGAACCATCCGGAGCCGGTGCTCGAAGCCGGGATCAAGGAAGAGAACGACAACATCCCGAAGATCAGCAAAACGCAGATTGACCTGATGGTGCAAAGCTTCCAGGCCGACTTTGCCCGCATCGCCACGTTCCAGATCACGAATTCGGTCGGCGGCGCGAAGATGCGGTGGCTCGGCATCGAAGAAGGTCATCACGAACTGTCGCACGAGCCCGACAAGAACGAATCCGCACAGGACAAGCTGACGCGGATCAACAAGTGGTACTGCGAGCAGCTGGCGTATCTCGCCGAACGGCTCGCCGCGACGCCGGAGCCGGGCGGACAGGGAAGCCTGCTCGACAACACGCTCATCATCTGGACGAACGAACTCGGCAAGGGGAACTCGCACACCCTCAACAACATTCCGTTCGTGATGGTGGGGAACGGTCTCGACTTCCAGATGGGCCGATCGGTCAAGTACGACAAGATCGCGCACAACCGCCTGCTGATGTCACTCGCGCACGGCTTCGGCCACCGCCTCACGAAGTTCGGCAACCCCGACTTCTGCGGTGACGGCCCGCTGCACGGACTGACGTAGTTTCTGATCCGCTGTGCGTGACCGCAAGTTTGCAAGAATCACCCTACCGCTGCGCACTGACGAACTCTTCCCAGAGTTTGTCGAGCGGCTTGCCGGTGATCTCTTCGAAGAGCTCGTCCTTGTACTCGCCCTTGCGCAGCGCGGAGTCGAGGCGTCGCAACAGCCTGCGGTCATACCGGTGCGCCGTCCACGCCAGAAACGCGGCCGACGTGTAATAGCTGTCGGTGTATCGGGCTCTCTTGTCATCAATGCGACGCCGCGGCATTTCCGGCTCGTATTTCCAGTAGCGCACGTAATCGGCGACGCCCTCCACCAACCACCCGGGCTGCCCCGGCGGATAGTTCTGGATGATGTGCGTCAATTCATGAATGACGAGCCCGAAGTCGTCGGGATGCTCATTGATCCACTTCGCGCTGACCGTGATGGTGCGTCCAGACGTGTAGCCGGGAACTTCCAACTCGCGCTTCATAACCAGCCGGATTTTCTGCGGCGGCTTCCATTCCTCTGTCGCGAGATGCGCACACAACACGCTGAACCATTCTTCACAAAGCGACTGGGCATGCTGGCCCCAGGCCACCGCGGCCGCATCCTCGGCAACATCCCGTGTGTCGAGTTCAAATTCCGGGACCGGCTGAACCACGCGCGCTAACGGAATGAGTCGCGGAGCCAGCTTGTCTTCCGCGCGCACGGCATCCACAAGGACGCCACACGTACCGAACGTCAACAAGGCGACAGTCGCAGCGCGTACCGAATGAAGCATGCGATCACTTTCATCGAAAGAACCGGGCCGAACAACGTGATTGAACAACGATCATGGCTTGGTTTCATCATCGGAGGGAAGCGTGTCCGGGGTAGCGGTGAGTTCTCGCAGAGAGCCCAGTCGCCGAATCTGCGGCCATTTCAACGCCACGCCGAGAACCACCAGCAGCGTTCCGATCCCGCCTCCGACTACGGACGCAACCGGCCCAAAGTACTTGGCGGTGATCCCCGACTCCACGCCGCCGAGTTCATTGCTCGCACCGATGAAGACCTGGTTCACGGCTGAAACCCGGCCGCGCATCGCATCCGGCGTCAGCGTCTGAATCAGCGTCTGCCGAATGATCACGCTGACATTGTCACTCGCTCCGATGATGAACAGCATCGCCAGACTCAACCAGAAATTCTGCGACCAGCCGAACACCATTGTGGCCAGACCGAAGACCGCGACCGCCCACAGCAGAGCCCGTCCGGCGTGCGGTGATGGTCGTCGATGGGCCTGCACCACCGCCATGAGAAATGCACCGATGGCGGGCATCGACCGCAGCCAGCCATAACCAATCGGCCCGACTTCCAAGAGCCGGGCAAACACCGGCAGCAGGTAGACCGAGCCCCCGAGCAACACGGCGAGGAGGTCCAGCGTCATCGCGGCGAGAATCAGGGGTGAACCGAACACGAACCGAATTCCCGCGGACAACGATTGCCAAGCCGGCTCATGCCTTTCCACCCGGCTCGGCACATCGTCCGGCAGGAACAACGTCAGTGCCATACATCCGACGAGACACAATCCTGCGATGAAGTACGACGCACCGACGCCAAAAACGATCAGACCGCCCGCCACCGCCGGGCCGATCCACGCCGCGGTTTCAAACAGGCTGCTCATCCAGGCGAAGGCGTTGGGATACGCCGTTCGTGGCAACAGCCTCGGGATGATCGACGAGCGTGCCGGCCGCGCAAACGTCAGCGCTACGGAGTTCGCTCCCAGGATCGACAAGGTCAGCCAGTGGGAGACGCCTTCACGGTACCAGAGGTTCAGAATCGCCAGTGCCAGCGGTGCGGCCGCCAGAAACACCTGCGTGGTGATCAGCACGCGTTTGCGGCTGAAGGAATCGGCGACATGCCCGGCGGGCAACGCCAACACGATCAGCGGGACCGCATTGACCAGCCCCACCAGCGCGATGCTGAGTTCATCGTTGGTCCGCTCGTACAAATCCCATTGGATGGTGGTGGCGAGCATCTGGCTGCCGATCACCGCCAGCACGTAACTGATCGAGAAGAGGCGAAAGGCACGATAGCGAAACGCAGCGTACGGATCGTGAGCCGGCAGCAACTCCATGGGTCCTCCGACCCCCTGTTGTACTGGACGACACTCAGCGGAGCCAACCGCAACGGACAGATGTAGGGTCCGCTATGCGGACCATCTCTGCATCGACCGCAATAGTAAAAGAGTGGTCCGCACAGCGGACCCTACGGTTTTGTCTACATGCCGAGCGAGAAGTACCACAGCACGGCGAAGACGGCGGCCATGGTGCCGACGATCTGGGCGAACAACCGCGCGGCTCGCGACAGGATCTTTTCGGGCAGCTCGAAGCGGCTCGCGCTATACACGAGGCTGATGACCGCGGCGAGCGGCAGCAGATACCATGTCACGGTCACGTCGGCGAGAGCGAGGAGATTCGGCATAATTATTGACTACTGAGGGGCTTTGCTCGGAGCGACCACAGCAGCGGCGGCCGGTTGATCATTACGTTCCGGCGTCGAGGGGGCGGTGGCGGGTTCATCACCCCACCCGTAAGCCGGACCTTCGATCGCGTCCCAGATGGCGAGCACGTTCAGGAAGCCGGCGATGAGGGTGAACGCAATTGCAAGATCATAGAACTTGCCCAACCGGCCATGCAGGTCTTGGACCAGTGCGGGATCGGGCGGGGCGTTGAAGGCATCGACAAACCGTCGCGGAATCGATCCACGGATATGCCACGCCTCGTTCGGATGCTGGTCGGGCGAATGGACAACATGAGCTTCGACACCGCGCCGGAATCCGCCGCTGATCGGGCGATCCAGCTTGAATCCCCCGGAGAGTTCCAGCTCAATCGGCTCCCCGTCCTTGGTGCCTTTGAAGATGCCGCGAGTCTCAGGCAGCGAACCATCGCGCGAGGTCTTAAGTTCGATCTGCCCGACGAGTTCCCCCGCGCCTTCCTCTTTCGCCGGACCGCTGGCGATCAACCGTCCCTGAAACGGCGCGGAGATCGGCTCATTGAGTTCATAGAGATCACGATTGGCAGGCGCTTCGGCCCGCTTCATCTGATAGAGCGCAATCAGCGACGGCAGCCCGACGCCCGATTGACCGAGGAACGTCAGTGACACCTTCTTGAAGTTGCCCCCCATCGGTGACTGGTACACCACGGCCCCTTCACCCAGCCGCATGCCGCCGAAATAGGCTCCGAGGATGCACACGAAATAGATCAGCCCCTTGAACATGCGGCCTTGGTAGAAGTGGCCCAGGCCGGGGATCAGAAACGCCAACACGCCGGCGACGACGGTGTTCTTCTCTTCCCACGGACGACGGCGTTCAACAGACGACGGGGCAGACATCAAACGGCAACTTTCCGATGAAAACAGCAATCGGACTGAGCGGTCCCTCGTGGAGCCGAGTCCGTCCGAGCCCTAAGTCTAACAGATTCCCCCGCTTTTCAGCCAGACCGGGAGAATTTACCCCGAGGCTCCCCGAACGGTTTCGGTGCCTCACGGTTAACCCGTCATCTGCTCCAGTTTCGTGAGGACCAGCAATCTGGGAGAGATGCGTATTCCCTCATCGCCGGAGAATGTTTCCACGCTAACCGTCGGTAAGCTCTCCGTGACCAATCGCTCCACCGCTGCGAGTTCTTCCTCGCCGCCAGCATGCCCGGGATACGCCAGAATGGTGATCGTGCCGCCGTCCCGCAGAAGCCGCATTGCCGCCTGAATTGCGGCGATCGTCGACGCAGCTCTCGTGATGATTGTTTTATCACCGCGGGGCAGATACCCAAGGTTGAACATGACGGCCGCGATCTCACCGTGATGCTGAGGTTCAACGAGATCCCGCAGGTGGGCGTGATCGCCATGGACGAGTTGGACGTGGCTGATGCCGGCTTCGGCGAGCCGCGCCGCGGTGCGGTCAAGCGCCTCACGTTGAATGTCGAACGCATAGACCTTGCCGCGCGGGCCGACGGTTCGCGCCAGGAAGAGCGCGTCGTGCCCATTCCCCGCGGTCGCATCAATCACGATGTCCCCTGTGCCGACGCGGGCTTCGCGGTGGGCGATCTCGGTCAGCGATGTCATAGGCGGAGCTCCCGCCGGCGGGCCACGTCCATGGTGGGGTCGATGGTTTCCTCTGCGGTCATCACACGGACCAGATGCCTAGCGAAAAACGGGGCCATCAGCGATCCTTTCGAGGCTAGGCCGTTGAAATAGCCCAATTGCGACCAGCGGGGATGAAACCCAAGCAACGGGATCGGGGCTCGCAGGATCGGTCGTACGGCGGCGTGGTGTTCCTCGACTGTAAACGGCAACCGCAGCCATTCTCGCAATCGTGTTTCAATTTCATGACGGCCTTCCTTGGTAGGAACGTTATCAAATCGCGACCAGTCATAGGTTGCCCCGACGCGAAACCGTTCGTTGCCGATCGGCGCGATCCATACCCCGCCGTGGAGGACGCGTTCTTCTTTCAATCCGGGAATGTGCACCGTCAGGATTTCCCCTTTCGCTGGATTGAACGGCACCGCCCCAAACCAGCGATTCTTCACCCCCGCGTAACCCTGGCAGAACATGAGCCGTTTTGCCCGCAGCTGAAAACGCGGGAGGTCCACGCCATCGTCGTTCACCTCGACATCATGTTCGAGATCAAGATCCGCGGCGAGATACAGCTGTTGCCGCCGGAAGAACTCGCGGGATGCGGCGAGGTACTCCGCGACGTGCAACTGCCCGCCGTCGTGCATTTCAAAGCTGCCGAACATCTGGGTGAATGCCGCGGCATCAAGGTCCGGCTGCGGCGGCTGCCGCACGTTGCCGTAGAATTCATCGACGAGCATGCGTTGCTTGAACTGCTCGAATCCCTCGAGATCTGCAAGTGTCCGCACCATCGACGTTTCACGAAAAAACCGCCGCTGTGTGACGTGTTCGACATGTCGATAGAAATCGACGGCGACCGGCCAAAGTTTGGACCACCGCCAGGATGCGGTTAGACGCTGTCCGGTGATCGGCGTCAGCAACCCTGCTGCGATTTTCGAGGATGTGACCGGCTCGTCGCGATCGATGATAGCGAACCGCAATCCGGCCCAGTGCGCCTGCCACGCCAGCGCGGTCCCCGCCAGTCCCTGCCCGAGAATCACCATGTCCAGCGGCGATGAAGTCATGGCGACGATTGTATCTGCCGTGAGCGGCACGGCGCTAGCCGCCGGTGTCTTTCTCGAAGTCGGGCATTCTCCTCAATGCCGGACTTCTGCATTTCGCATGGTCACTCGCGGAGATCGAAAATGCAGAAGCCGGGCATCGAAGCCAGATGCCCGGCTTCGAAACACACCGGCGGCTAGCGCCGTGCCGCTCACGAGAAGCTGCGATTGGTGCAATTCGTCCGGCCGGACTATAATCCAAGCGAATCAACAACCTTCGTTGATCCCACCAGAAAACGCTTCAGCAAGGATGGTTTCGTGGAGTTGCGACGGAATCCGACGCGGTCGGTGCGAATCGGCAGTGTGTCCATCGGCGGGGGGGCTCCCATCGCCGTGCAGAGCATGACGGCAACCCACACCCAGGATATCGACGCGACTGTCGAGCAGGCGAACGACCTGCACGCCGCCGGGGCGGATGTCGTGCGAATCGCCGTCGACAGCAAGAAGGATGTCGACGCGCTTAAGGAAATCCGCCAGCAGACGAAGGCTAATCTCGTCGTCGACCTGCAGGAAAACTACCGGCTGTCGGAACTGGTCGCGCCGTATGTCGACAAGCTCCGTTACAACCCCGGGCATTTGTACCACCACGAGCCGGAAAAGCCGTGGCAGGACAAGGTGCGGTATCTCGCGAAAGTGGCGATCGATCATGATCTCGCCATGCGCGTCGGCGTGAACTGCGGTTCGGTCGATCCCGCGAAGAAAGACAAGTACGACGCCAGCGATTCCATCACACCCATGCTGGAAAGCGCGTGGGAACATTGCGACCTGCTCGATTCGATCGGCTACACGCGCTATTGCGTCTCGCTGAAGGATTCCGATCCGGCGAAGGTCATTGAAGTCAACAAACGCTTCGCCGAGAAACGTCCCGAAGTGCCGCTGCATCTCGGCGTGACTGAGGCGGGATTGCCGCCGGACGGGATCATCAAAACGCGCATTGCGTTTGAGCAGCTCATCGGTCGCGGTATGGGGGACACGATCCGCGTCTCGCTCACCGTGCCCAACTCGAAGAAGTCCGAAGAGATCGTCGCGGGCAAAAAGATCCTCGCGGATATCGCCGCCGGTCGCGTGCGGTCGGTGGTCGATTTCGGTCTCAACACGCTGAATATCATCAGCTGCCCGAGCTGTTCGCGCGTCGAGAATCAAGCGTTCATCGAACTGGCGCAGCAGGTCAAGGAGATGACGGCGTACGCCAAAGATCACGCGATCACCATCGCCGTGATGGGTTGTCGCGTGAATGGTCCCGGTGAGACCGATGACGCCGATCTCGGCTTGTGGTGCGGGCCCAACTTCGTGAATCTCAAGAAAGGCCCGCAGGAGTTGGGGGCGTATCCGTACGACACGATCCTGTCAAAACTCAAAGCGGAACTCGACCGTGTCATCGTCGAGAAGAAACAGACCGC
>DASRYX010000237.1:0-6156 GCA_035686985.1 Planctomycetaceae bacterium
GTTGATTTCAACCCGGCGGATGACTTCCCCACGGACGACATCGGGTACGGCTTCGATAACATCGGCGATGTCCTCTCGTTGCCGCCGGTGCTGATGGAACGCTATTTCGTCGCCGCCGAGGGAATCGCGAATCAGGCGATCCTGCCGGTCTTGCCCCCGCCGCCGAAACGGCACATGGATGCCCGGTATCTCGAACCAGCCGGCCGCGATGTTCCCGAGGGCAAGTATCGCCCGATCTCGACGAAGCCCGATGACAACGCGGTCTTCACCGGGCCGCTGCACTACGAATACAAAGTGCCGGACGATGGCGAATACATCTTCCGTTCGAAGCTGTATGCCGAATCCGCGGAAGGGCAACCGGTGCGAATCGCGATCCTCGCCCACGGACCGGAATTGGCCCAGGGCGCGACGGATGACGAAGCCAATCAGCTGTTCGGCAAAGCGGTCCCGGCCTTGCGGCCGTTCGTGATCCTGCACACGCACGAAGTGCAGTCGCGTGATAAAGACAAGCCGGATTCGATCGAAGTCAAAGTGCCGCCGAATCTTGATCTAAAGCGGATGGCGATCGCGCTCTACAAAACCCCGGAGGACCAGCCGCCGGTGACGTTGCACGTCGATTACTTCCATCTGGAAGGACCGCTCGACACGCGGCCGAAGACGCATCGGGCGATCCTGGCGTGCGACACGAGTCAACCGAAAGAAGCCCAGACGCGCGAAGTGCTCACGCGGTTGATGACGCGTGCGTTCCGTCGGCCCGCTCAACCCGATGAAGTCGAACGTTTTGCCAAGCGCGTCGAAGCCGACATGGCCTCGGGTCTGAACTGGGAGGGCGGCATTCAGCGGGCCCTCATCGCCGTGCTGGTCTCGCCGAAGTTTCTCTTCCGGGTGGAACTCGATGACCGCCCGGAATCACCGGAGCCGCGACCGCTGGACGAGTTTCAGCTGGCGTCGCGGTTGTCTTACTTCCTCTGGAGCACGATGCCCGACGAGCAACTGTTCGCCCTGGCAGCGAAGGGGGAACTCACGGCGAATCTTGACGCCCAAGTCAAACGGATGCTCGCGGATAAGAGAGCCGAATCGCTCGTGCAGAACTTTGCCATGCAATGGCTGGAACTGCAGCGGCTGCGCAGCGTCGCCCCCGATTCCAAAATGTTTCCTAATTTCGACGATCGCCTGCGACGTTCCATGCAACGCGAAACGGAACTCTTTCTCACCGAAATCATCCGCGAGGATCGCAGCATCTACGACCTTGTCGATGCGGACTTCACCTATTTGAACGAGACGCTCGCGCGGCACTACGGCATCGCGGATACCAATGGCAACTTCATTGGCCAGCCGCCGCATCGGGAAAAAGGGAGCCCGATCTCGCGACGGGAGTTTGTTCGCGTCTCACTCGGTCCGGAACAGCGCGGCGGCTTGCTCACCCAGGCGAGCATTCTCACCGTGACCTCGAATCCCACGCGCACCTCGCCTGTGAAGCGCGGCCGCTGGGTCCTTGAGCAGATCCTCGGTGACCCGCCACCACCGCCTCCACCGGATGTTCCGCTCCTGGAAGAAGACGACAAGTCCGTCCTGACCGGTTCACTGCGGCAGCGGATGGAGCAGCACCGCACGAAGACGGCCTGTGCGAATTGTCACGCCCGCATGGATCCCATCGGTTTTGTGCTCGAAAACTATGACGCCATCGGTCGTTATCGCACCAAGGACGGTGAGTTCCCGATTGAGACCGCGGGGGTCTTGCCAGACGGCAAGCAATTCGGTGGACTCCCCGAGTTCAAGCAGATTTTGCGGGAGCGAAAAGACCAGATCAGCCGATGTTTCCTGGAGAAACTCGTGACCTTCGGCCTCGGCCGGGGTTTGGAGTATTATGACCGGCCGGTAATTGATCGCATGCAGACGGCGGTCGTGCAGGACAACGGCAAGTTTTCGACGGTGATTCGTGAAATTGTGCGGAGCGAACCGTTTCGCTTCCGCCGTGGATTGGAGACGGCCCCATGACGTCACGTTGGCAGATTTCCCGGCGAACAATGCTGCGCGGTTGCGGTGCGGCGATGGCTTTGCCGTGGCTGGAATCGATGGGGCATCTCAACGCTTGGGCCGAAGGTGCCGCGGTAGCGAAGACCGCCCCGAATCGGATGGCGATTCTGTATGTTCCCAACGGCGTGAACATGGCCGACTGGACGCCTGCCGCGGAAGGGGCGGACTTCACGCTGCCCGCGATTCTCGAACCGCTCGCACCCGTCAAGGATGATCTGCTGGTCCTGTCGGGTTTGACGGCGGACAAGGCCCGCGCTCATGGTGACGGTGGTGGTGACCATGCCCGCGCCCTCAGCGCTTTTACCACCGGTGCACAAGCGCGCAAGACCGACGGCGTGGATATCCGCAGTGGTATCTCGGTCGACCAACTGGCGGCCAGCCGCATCGGCGATCAGACACGGTTGTCGTCGCTGGAAATCGGCGGTGAAGGTGGCCCAATGGCGGGCAACTGCGACTCCGGGTACAGCTGCGTCTACTCCGCCACGATGGCGTGGCGGTCCGCGACGCAGCCGCTGCCGAAAGAGTTCAACCCGAAGATCGTCTTCGAGCGGATGTTCGGGTCCGAGGGTGACACCGGCCGCAAGCAGCGCGATGAACTGCGCAAAAGCATTCTCGACTTCGTGCGCGACGATGCGGCGGCGCTCTCCAGCAAGGTGAGCCGTAACGACCAGCGCAAACTCGATGAATACTTCAGCTCGATCCGCGACATCGAGCAGCGGATTGAACGCACGCAAAAGCTGCCGCCGGTGCAGACGCCGGATTATCCGATGCCCACGGGGATTCCCGACAACTTCCCCGAGCACCTGCGGCTGATGAGCGACATGCTGGTGCTGGCGTTCCAGGCCGACGTGACCCGCGTTTGCACGTTCGTGCTGACCAACGAAGGCAGCAACCGCCCGTATCCGTTCGTCGGTGTGCCGGAAGGTCATCATGACCTGTCCCATCACGGCAACGATGAGGCGAAGAAGTCGAAGATCCGCGAGATCAACAAGTTCCACATGACGCAGCTGGCGTACATCCTGCAGAAGCTGAAAGCGATTCCCGAAGGGGACGGCAACCTGCTCGATCACTGCATGATCGCCTACGGCAGCGGCAACTCCGACGGCAACGCCCACAACCACGATAACCTGCCGATCCTGCTCGCCGGCAATGGCGGCGGCACCATTACCACCGGTCGCCACGTGCGCTACGCCAACGAAACCCCGCTGGCGAACCTGTGGCTGTCGATGCTCGAACGCATGGACGTCCGCGTCCCGTTCCTCGGCGACAGCACCGGGGCCCTGCCGAACCTGCGCGCGTGAGAAAAGCCGTAGTAGTAGGGTGGGCTGTGCCCACCATCTTTCCATCTGTCAACAAGATGGTGGGCACAGCCCACCCTACAAGACTCATAAGCATTCACGGAATTGCAGCCGGTGGAACTTCAAGCGGAAGGTAAGACAATCCAGATCTTCCTCCCGACTGGGGAACCGCGGGGAATCCGGATTGCGGAAATTACAACGCGGATCGTACAGGCTGTCGCGGTCCCAAGAAGCGATTGGATCAGAGCGAAGGCGAGACCTGAACTCGACCACGTGGCCTTGTACTTCCTTTTTGGAGAGTCTGAACAAGCGGCAAAGCCGCTGGTTTATATTGGCCAGACGGAAGATCTCAGAAAGCGAATCGATCAACACAACGCGAGTAAAGATTTCTGGCATCTTGCAATTTTTGTAATCTCGCGAATCCATAGTTTCACTCAAGCGCACATTCGATACCTTGAATGGTACTCAATTCAAGCTGCCAAAGATGCAGGTAGATTCCAAGTCGAAAACGGTAATGCCGGCAGCCGGCCTTGGGTAACGGAACCGATGGAAGCGGATCTTGCAGACGTGTTCGCCACAACGAACATCTTGGTGGCAACTCTTGGATTCCCACTATTCGACCCTGTCGCGAAAGCCGTCAGTCAATCCCAACGATTCTATTTGCGAGCAAAAGATACTGAAGCAATCGGGGAGCTTGTCGAAGACGGTTTCGTTGTGCGCGCGGGATCACTCGGACGAGTAGAAATAGTTCCGTCCGCTGTGGAACAGGTTACTTCCCTCCGAAAGCCACTGTATGACGGAAATGTGATTGTAGCTGAGAATGGACGGTTAAGGTTCACCCAAGACTATCTGTTTCGCACACCTAGCGGAGCGGCAGTGGCGTTATTAGGACGGACAGCGAACGGTTGGGTGGAATGGAAGAATGCCGCCAGCGAAACCCTTCATGACACTCGGCGAGCGGGCACGGAAGCGACAGGTCTGTAGCGTGGTTACGGGCGCATCTTTCGCAACAGCACCGGCATGCCGAAGGTTTCTTCGAAGAGCGAACCCGTTTGCCGCAGCGCGAGTTGTTCCAGCGAGAGATCGTCGACCTGCGGGACCGAGATGACGAGGCGGCCGCTTTCGCGGACGATGCGCAGCTCGTGCAGACGCTGGTGATGGGCGGCGTCGAGGGCGTCCGCAACCCGCAAGAGCGCGGCCATCTTGGCGACGGCGATGCGTTGATCGCGGCTGAGCGCCGCATAATGCGGATGCGTCGGCTTCGGTGATGACCGGCGGTGATACCGGGCCGTGAGGGCAATCAGCGCGACATCGCTCCGCGACAACCCGAACAGCTCGCTGTTCTGGATGAGATACATCGTATGCTTATGATAGCTGCCCGTACTGACGAACAGGCCGATCTCGTGCAGGATCGCCGCGACGCTGAGCAGCAGTTCATAACGCGGTTCGAGGCGATGATCCTCGCGCAGATTCTGAAACAGAATCTTGCACAGCTTGGCGACGTGCTTGGCATGCGGCTCATCGAAATCAAAACGCCGGCCGAGATCAACCGCGGAACGTCGGACCTGATTCGCAAAGTCTTCCGAGAGCGCCCCGCGCGTCGCCATCTCGGTGAGGAGGCCGTCCCGCAGGTTGACGTTCGCAACGACGAGATTCGACAGTTCAAACGCCCGGCAGAGCTGCACATACGCCAGGAGCGCCGGTCCGAGTGTTGCCGCGTCCTGAAACGAAATGTGATACCGGTGCACGAGCTTGTCTTCGTTGAGGCTGAGCACCGTTTCGGTCAGCTGTTCCAGCCGAGCGAGCGGCAGCCGCGTGATGCCGTCAGGCTTGGCGTCAGGAACCAACTGCTTGGCAGCGAATCGGACATCGCCGCCGAGCGCGACGAGCTCCTCGGCTGTCTCCGCGGGGACTTGCGGAAGCAGTTGCTCGATGATGCGGTTGATCTGCGTTTCCATGATCCGCCGCGTGGTCGACTGCGGGGCATGATAGGCATCAAGCGTTTGTCGCAGCCGTAATGAACCCAAACGGTACGAGTGCGAAAAGAGCACGTCCGCGCCATGCACCAGCAGCAGTTCAGTGCTGCCCCCGCCGACTTCCGTGACGACGGTTCGCCGCTCGCACAATTGCGGATCCGACCGCAGCAACGGCTGCACGCCGAGGTAGGTGATCCGGTTGACTTCCGCTTCATCGATGGGCGTGACCGTAATGCCCGTGGCGGAGTAAATGCGGTCGACGAACGCCATGCGATTCTGCGCTTCGCGCACCGCGCTGGTGGCGACGCAGCGCAGCTGGTCCGGACGTTCGATCTGGTGTTCTTGGAGAATTCGCTGATAACTGCGGAGGACCCGCACCGATTCTTCAATCGTCGATTTCTCGATGATGCCGCGCGTGAAGGTGTCTTTGCCGAGGCTGACGGCCTGCGACAACGTAGTCCCCGGTCGCACCTGTCCGTCCTGGCGAATTTCCGCGAGGGCCATGCGGATGGCCGTTGTGCCGATGTCGATCACCGCCACCGGAGTGGGGGCGGTCGCATGACGGTTCGGCGCGGTCAGCAGTTCGACAGACATGATGGCGTTCGCGATCAGAAGGAACGGTCAGCAACTTTCATTCTAGACGGCGGCACTCTCCAACGCCGGTGCTTCGGTCGCGGGGCCGATCACCTGCCGGGCCCAGGCGGCACACCCCATCACCCCGGCGTCGTCGCCGAGCTTGGCCACGCGCAGATCCCACGCCTTGGCAAACGCCGGCATCGTCCGCTTTCGCAATTGCTCGGTGACTTCTTCCACGAAGAGCTTCGGCAACGCTTCGACCAGGCCGC
>DASRYX010000238.1:0-4464 GCA_035686985.1 Planctomycetaceae bacterium
TCCGTCGGTTGCGGAGTTTCTGTCGGCGGGTTCGGCGTCTCAGCTTCGGGCTGTGAATCGACAATCTTGTTGGCCTGCGTGAGCTCGCGGGCCAACTTTGCGAGCGATGATTCTTCCAGTTGATCGAGGCCATTGGCGAGCTGTTCGAGATTCGCTTCGGTCTCGGGATCATCCAATTTGTTGATGGGAAAATCCTGACGCAATTGCCGCGCTCTTGCAGCGATGCCGCGCGACGTTTCCGTGAGCTGCTGCGTCAGCTGGCGCTGATCAATCTCCAGGCGATGCAGGCTGTCCTTGTCTTCCGGACGCAATGCGCCGACTTCACTCAGCTGCTTCAAGAGGTCGGCATTCTGCTGTCGCAGGCGAAGCTGCTGCTCGTGGGCCTGCTGCAGGTCTTCGACGATTTCGCCCGTACGGGCGGCGAGGTCCTGACGCTTCTCCTCGCGGGAAACGACGGTCAACATCCGCGGAGCGCTTTTGCCCGTGTGGGGGCCATGCAGATCGCAGATGTCATCCGCCTCAAGACGGTACATCACGCGCTCGCCGGGTTCGAGCGACAATTCGCTCAATACCCACGTTGTTTCGATCGTGGCCTGACGCGAACGGTCCGACCACTCCTTGAGCAGGCGGCTCGCGGCGGCGGTGCCATCGCGCTGCCAGGTTAACCGGGCTTGTGTCAGTCCCCAGTCATCCGCGAAATCGGCGATGAGCCCAATCTCCGCATCGGGGGTCACGAAGAGATCGCTCGCCGGTTGGCGAAGCGTGATCTCGGGGACGGCGTCGACCTGACCGCGTAATTCAAACTGCAGCGGCTCGGCTTCGGCGAAGCCTTCGTCATCGACCAGCCGGAACCACATCATGACCGCTCCGGCCTGCTCGATGGGAACGGTGACGTGAAAATCAACCTTGTTCGCATCGAGCGCGACCGGCGTGGTGACGCCATCGCGCCGTCGCAGTTCCACTTGTGACAACGGCTTGGATGCCGTTCCGGCAAAGGTCACGCGGCTGCCGATCCAGCCTGTGACATGCACGGCCCCCCGCGGCAAGGTTTCCTCCGGCAGATTGAGATACGCCGGCGGTTGCAGTGCGAGGGAGAATTCGCTGAGCGTCGGCGGTTCGACAATGCTCAGCCGATGCCACGGCATCAGATCATCATCCCCGCCGACCGCGCGGAACTCGACCGGCCCGCGCGTAGCGGGCAGCGTGAGCGTGGCCACGAGTTTCGGTTTGCCTTGACCTTCGCCGCGCGTGGTTCGTCGCAGCAGTTCCCGCACGGGCGGCGTCTGGCGATCACTGCGTGTTTCCAGCCAGATTTCATCCGGGAGCGGCCCCCGGGCATTTTCGACTGTGAACTCCTGCAGGCTGCCGCGAACGGCCCGCAGTTCTACTGATTGATGAGTCGGTAACGATTCGCCGCGACTGTCGACGATGCGCAGCGCGGTCGCACGCGGCCACGGCGCGTTCGTCCAGGGAAAGGCGAGTCGCTTGAGAGCAGTCCCCGCGTGCAGCGGAAACGCCCAGAGGATCATCGCCGCGACCAGCGCGGTGCTGAGGGCGCTCACAATCGCCGGGCGAATGCGATGCGGCAATACAATCTCCCGCGGATCGACGCCGCGGAGATCCCGCCACGCCTGACCGACAACGAGTTGCTGCAGCGCCGGTGATCCCATTCGCGGCTGACACCCCGTGCTGCGAAACGCCATCGCGGCGCTGAGTCGCCCCGCCAATCCGGGGTAACGGCGTTCGATCTGCGTCGCGAGAAAGACATCGTTCAGCGACAGCTTGAGTGGCAGGAACAAGAACCGGTAAACCGCGATACCGATCCCGGTCCACACCGAGAAGGCGAGGAGCCACCGCAAGCCGGTGTCATCGAACCATCGGTCGAGAAATCCCGCGGCAAGCAAACTGCTCAGAACCACGGCCGCCGTGAGGCTTAACCCCGACCACCAGACGAGCGTCATCACCCGCCGGCGCAATGCAGCGAGCTTCTGATCCACAGCGGCGGAGTCCTGATTCACCATGATCCTACGCCTGCACCGTCGGTTTCGGTCCGTCGATTCATCATACCAACCGCCAGCGACGGCGGAGGAACCATTCCGCGCCGAGCAGCAACGCCAGCAGCACAAGCGTTTCGCTGCGCTGCCAGAGGGGCACCGCGACGCCGTATTCCAGCGGAACGGCGATCCCGGGGGGCACCCACTCGGGAATGTGTTTCGCTTCGGCAAGGGGAATGAATCGACCGCCGGCGCGTTGAGCCGCAACTTTCAAATCGGCGCGATCGGTGGTTCGCTGCTGCAGCTCGCGCTGCGTCGATTCCACGCGAAAATCGACCGCGGGAGGCGGGCCGGTGAACGACGGCCGGGAGATCCAGGCGTGATATGCTCCTTCTCCGGACGGCGTGATCTGGCCTTCAAACACATTCGGCGCAAACGCGAGCGGCTTGAGCGTCACTTCCTGTCGACCCCCGCTGGTCTGTTCGACGAC
Organism: Planctomycetaceae bacterium; assembly: GCA_035686985.1. Lineage (GTDB taxonomy): Bacteria > Planctomycetota > Planctomycetia > Planctomycetales > Planctomycetaceae > DSVQ01. The sequence goes on from DASRYX010000238.1 coordinate 2,485, forward strand.
AACGCGCACCGCGGCTTCATCGGTCGGAGCCTGCCGTTCTTCCACAAACCGGGCCCGCAACGTCACTGGCTCATTCCGACGAAAGATCTGGCGGTCGGTGAGAAACTCCACGGCTCGATCTTGTCCGAGCAATTTTCCGCGACTGAGATACCGGATCGCCTGGCTCCAGTATTTGCCGTAGTACGTGTCCCCCTGCCGGAACCGCCACCGCCACAATTCGTCGCTGGCGTGGAACAGCACCTTGCCCGCGCCGACCTGTTGCAGCGTGATGACCGGCAACCGTTCACGCTCGCCGCGGCGAAAAGGATGTTCGGCGAGCACACGCACGCCCGTCTTCATCCGCGGGAGATCGACCAGTCCGTAGAACCCCGGCAAGCCTTTCAGCACCTGAACGCTCGCCGCTTCGGACTCCGCGAAGCGAAAGATCGGCACTCCTTTCTGACCGTCGAGCGTGAGTTGGGGAGTAAACGCTTCCGTTGATTCCGCGGGAGCCGGAATCGCGGCGAGGGCGTCGCTGGGGATCGGCAAAAGGGCTTCAAGCGCACTTCCCGCCCAGCCACGTGGAGCGGCGCGAGGACCGCTCACGACGATCACCCCGCCCCCTTTTTCTCGGACGAAATCAACGATCCAGCCCGGCGCTGTCGCTCCAAGCTGTATTAAAGAAACATCACCCAGAACGATCACGTCATACTTCCAGAGGGCTTCGCGCTGGACCGGAAAGTAAGGCAACGCGGTGCGGTCTTCCTGGGCGTATTCCGGGTCGGCGTCGAGCAGAATGGTCTGCAGCTCGACAGAGTTATCGCGCTCAAGCCACTGCTTGAGATAACGGAACTCATACCGCGGCCCGGACTCCACGAGCAGCACCCGCAACCGCTCTTCCCGGACGCTGAGGTGCCGACGCTCGCGGTTGTTCGACTTGTCGACTTCTCCCGTGACCACCGGTGTTTCCAGATCGAGATCAATCTCGCCCGCTTCGTCGATCTTCACGGTGGTTTCGAACCGCACGGGTTGACCGTCCGCCCGCGGCGTCACCTCGACCGTGGTGAGCGTCGCACCGGTGTCGACGCGTTTGATGGTGACGACGAGCTTGGAATCGGTCACGCCATTCGCGCGAATCTTTCCCGTGACCGAAACCGGGTCGCCCTTGAACGCCACGTCGTCCATCACGACATCAAACAGATGCACATCACGCCCGGCGAGATCACTTCCCACGGGAACCACGAACCAGGGCACGCCCCGACGACGGATGAGGTCCGACACCGTCGACAGTTTGTCGGCGTCACTTTCACTGGCCACGCCATCCGAAAAGACCACCATCGCGGCGGGAGGCATCCCGCGCAGCTCTGCGAGGACTTGTCGAACTGCTTCCGCCGGCCGCGTTTCCGGCCCGTCGGGTTCCAACTTGCGGATGGTGTCGGCCAGCTGTTTCCAATCACGCTCGGTCGTCAGTTCCCCGAGTTCGATCGGCGTCGCCTGACCCGCGAAATGATAGATGCGCAGCGGGCGTCCCTGCGACAGTGTTCGCAGCCATGCCGCATCGTCCGCCAGGAGGAGGTCGGTGACCTGATCCAACCGCCGTGGTCCCGGCGAGGCCGAGTCGGCGGAGGCGCCGCGGCTATCGCGGAATGACATGCTGGCGGATGAGTCGATGAGAACGGCGACCGCGGGGAGTCCGGTTTTGGCAACCCATAGCGTCGGCTGTGCCCACAGTGCCATCGCTCCAATGACCGCCGCGATCCGCAGCCCCGCAAGGCAGACGACCTGCCACGGCTTCAGCAATGCGGCATCGCGGCGGTACGCCCACCACAACCCGATCAGAAACGTGATCGTCAGCACGCCGACCAAAGCGACCGGCCAGCCTTGCGGCCACGGCGTCTGCCAGCCCCACTCCCAGCGCGTGCCCTCACCCGACTGCGCCGGCGGCAGCCCGAGGTACCATTCGCAGAACTTCTTCCAGGACGACATCGATCACGTTTCCTG
>DASRYX010000239.1:0-5881 GCA_035686985.1 Planctomycetaceae bacterium
CGGCGATTCATCCCGGAAAAACAAGGTCTCCCGTGTGGTGATGGCATCGACGAAGTCCGCGCGAATCTGAGGGTTGATATTCGCCCGCACCTTCGACACGAGATCGGTGAGATCCGTGCAGTGGTGGTCGCGCAGCAGCACCGGCAGACGGCTCTCGATGAGATACGTCTTGGTGGCGTCCCACTGAATGCCCGCCAGTTCGTTCACCAGCCGGCAGACACTCGCGATTTCACTTTCGGAAAGTTTCATCCCCGTGCCGCCCTCCCCGCATAGCGGCTGATTTCAGCGGCGATGGACTTCAACGGGGCCACGACGTCGGCATAGCCTTCCTCGATGGGCTTGCGGGGCATGCCATAAACCACACAGGTCGCTTCGTTCTGCGCGATTACTGGTCCGCCCAGCGCATGAAGTCGCCGGGAGCCTTCCGCACCGTCGTAACCCATACCCGTCATGATGACCGACAGCGTCTGGTCACCAAACGATTCGGCGAGCGAGAAGAGCATGTAATCCACCGACGGCCGGCAGCTTTGCACGGGGGGATCGTCGGTGAGCTTCACCTGCGGAAGGCCGGTTGATGTCTTCAACAGCTTGAGCTGCTTTCCACCCGGAGCGATCGCGACATGCCCCGGTTTCACAATCTGATATTCAACGGCTTCCGAAACCTCCAGCGAGCAGATCTTGTTCAGGCTCTCCGCGAGCGATTTGGTAAAGACCGGCGGCATGTGCTGCACGATGACGATCGGCACGGGAAAATCCCCGGGCAGCATCGGCAGCATCGTGCGGAGCGCATCTGGACCGCCGGTCGAGACGCCGATCGCCACGACACCGATGCGGTGCGTCCCGGCCGCGGGACGGTTCGTGGCGACGGAAGAGCTTGATGGGGGCGTTGCCGGCGGCGCGGCTGGGACGTTGCGGACGGCAGTGGACCGCCGTCGCTTTCCCGTGATCAGCGTGTGGAGTGCATCGACCTGCTGTAACAAGGCCGATTCCAGGTCGCGCTGGTTCTGCTTTGCATCCTTGCCGCTCGGTTTGACGACGAAGTCGAACGCGCCTTCATGCAGCGCCTGAACGGTCGCTTCGCCCCCTTCGATGGTGAGCGCACTGAGCATTACGGCTTTGGTCGGCCGCTGCGATTGCCGCAGCCACTTGAGCACGCCCAGGCCGTCGAGTTCGGGCATCTCGAAATCGAGCGTGACCATGTCGGGCGAGAACTGTTCAATCTTTTCAATCGCCACGCGGCCGTTCGCCGCCGAGCCGACCACTTCCACGTGCGGCAGCGTGGCCAGCGCGTCGCGGACGACTTTGCGATAGATCAGCGAGTCGTCAACGACCAGCACCCGCAGCTTGTCTTCCGCGGGAACGGGAGACGGCGACGCAGCGGAAGGGTTGGTGATGGAAGTCACAATCAATCCTGAAGCGACATGGGCCTGCGAGCGGAGACACTCGCACACCGGGGACAGCATTCACACAACGGGAGCCTCGCAGCACCACACTCCGAGGCTCCCGCACAGCACCATGCCGAGGCGTTATTTCGCCACGACTTCTTCGCGATTCAACTGCTTGACGAGACCTTGCAGGTCATTGGCGAGGGCGAGCAGTTCTTCGCCGGCATCCTTGGCGGAAGACGCTCCCACCGAGGTCTGCCGTGAAGCCTGGTCGACCTTCGTCATGTTCTGCGTGATCTCGCGGCTGGCGGTCGCCGACTCGGCGATGGACCGCGAGACCGTGTCGACGGCGTGCGTCGTTTCGGCCACGTTCCGCGAGATTTCCGTGGTCGTAATGCGTTGCTCTTCGACCGCCGAGGCGATCGTTCGCGACACATCGTTCACGTTGCGGATCACGGCTTCGATCTCGCCGATCGCCTGCACGGCTTCGTTCGTCGCGGCCTGGATCGCTTCGATGCGGCTGCGGATGTCATCGGTCGCCGTGGCGGTCTGCTTGGCGAGTTCTTTGACTTCCGTCGCGACCACGGCGAAGCCTTTGCCGGCGTCACCGGCGCGGGCGGCTTCGATCGTGGCGTTCAAGGCCAGCAGGTTGGTCTGCTCGGCGATGTCCTGAATCACTTCGATCACCTTGCCGATCTCGGTCGCCGCGGTTCCAAGCTGACCGATCTTGGCAGAGCTCGATTCGGTGAGCATCGCGGCTTCTTGGGCGACACCGGCAGCGCGTTCGGCGTTCTGAGCGACTTCGGCGATGCTGGCGGTCATCTCTTCGATCGCCGCGGCCACGCTCCGGACGTTCGCCGTGACCTGTTCGGTCGACGCGCTGACGCCATTCATGTTCGCGGACATTTCTTCCGCCGCCGCCGACACCGAGGTCGACAGATGCGTGGCTTCGGTCGCACCGTTGGTCAACTGTTCGGCGGTGCTGGACAACCCTTGTGCGGAGTTGTTCAGGTTCCCGACGACATTGCCGAGCTTGACCGTCATGTCCTTGCGCATGGCTTCCTGCTTGCGCTCTTCGGTGACATCCTTCCATTCGAGCGTGTTGCCGACGTAATTGCCCGCGGTGTCGCGCACCGCACTCACGTTCAGCGCCATGGTCAGCGGGCCGACCTGAATGTCGGTCTTGTACGGCAGACGGCTCGGATCGGAGAGCAGGTTGCGCTGATGCGACGGGTTCTTGTGGAACTGGTCGATCGAGGCTCCCACGAGCTTCTTCGCATCGAAGCCGGGGAACGCGCGACGCAACACGTCCATATGCTTGCTGAGCAGAGTGAACGTCGACTTGTTCGCGTAGGTGACGGTGAAGTCGCGATCGATCATCATCATTGCGGCTTCGGAATCTTCCACCACCGTCTTCAGCTTGAAGGCATCATTACGCTGATTGATCTGCGCAGTGATGTCGGTCGCATACTTCACGACTTTGAACGGCTTGCCGTTGAGATCGAGGATCGGGTTGTACGACGCCTGGATCCAGATGACCGCGCCGCCCTTGCCGATGCGCTTGTATTCGCCGGCGTCGAATTCACCGCGATTCAGCTTCGACCAGAAGTCGCGGTATTCATGGCTGTTTTTGTAAGTCGGCTCCACGAACAGGCTGTGGTGCCGGCCCTTGATCTCGTCGAGGCTGTAACCAACCGCCTTCGTGAAGTTCTCATTCGCGGTAATGACCGTGCCGTCCATGTTGAACTCGATCACCGCCTGCGCTTTGCCGATGGCGGAAATCTGGCCCGAGACATCGGCGTTTTGCAGCTTGGTCGCCGTGATGTCGGTGGCGAACTTCACCACCTTCATGGGCTTGCCATTCGCGTCGAGGATCGGGTTGTACGAGGCCTGAATCCAGATTTCCCGGCCGCCTCGACCGATGCGCTTATATTCGCCGGCGTCGAATTCTCCACGACCGAGCTTGGCCCAGAAATCCCGGTAGGCAGCGCTGTTTCGGAGGCTGTCATCACAGAACATGCTGTGATGCTTGCCGCGGATTTCGTCGAGTGAATACCCGACGGTGTCGGTGAAGTTTTTGTTCGCCGTGATGATCGTGCCGTCGAGGTTGAATTCGATAACGGCCTGCGCCTTGCCGATGGCGTTCATCTGGCCGCGCTGATCGATCGAGGCGGCTTCCAACTTGGCGATCGACTGTGTCGACCACCAGGCCCACGCCCCGACAACAACCAGAGACCCTACTGCGACGACCGCGGTCCACCACAGAGCACCGGGACCAGCGAGCGCGCCAAGCACAACGACGGGAAGTATCCCGCATGCCACAAATGAAGTGACCAGTTTCCAACGCTGACTCATCGACGGATCTCCAGGGAAACAGGCAAAACGGCCCGAGGGGAAGGTTCGTTAATTTTCGGCGACAGCCAACGCGGCGGTCACATCCAGCGTCACGAGCAGGTCTGCTCCAACGCGATACACTCGTGTGAAATACTGACTGGCGACCCCGTTAAAGTTCGCCGGCAACGGTTCGGCATCATCCGTGGTGACAGTCACGACATCGGCCACGCGATCCACCAGCAGGCCGATCGATTCGGCCTCCGACTGCACCACGAGCAGTCGTGTCTTCGGCGTCAGTTCGATGGCCGGCAGATGCAGAATGGTGCGGAGATCAACCACCGTGACGACATCGCCGCGGAGATTGACGACGCCCGCAACCATCGCGGGTGCTTCCGGCACCGGGGTGATCGTCCCCACCCGATTGATGCCCCGGATGCAGTGAATGTCGATTCCCAGCAGGAAATCGCCGAGCCAGAAGGTCGCGAGCTGGATTTCTGAGGCACTGGTGGCCACAGCGGCTGCGGGAGCGGTCATCGTCATCCGGAAGCTTCCTCATGCGCGAGGACAAGGTGTCTGTCATGAACGACAACAGTCCTCGGACACCGCAGGCGCGTCCGAGGACAAATGTCGAATGCTGACTCATACCGACAGGTGGACTGCTGGTGTTACGGAGCACCGAGGTGCTTGGCGACCACGTTCAAAAGCTGCTCGCGGTCGAGCTTGACCATGTATTCCGTCACCCCGACTTTATTTCCATGCGCCCGGTCTTCATCACCGGCGAGCGAGGTCACCGCGAGCACCGGCAGGGAAGACCACCGCCGATCGTGGCGAACGCGATCGCACAATTCGAAACCGTCCATCCGGGGCATTTCGATGTCCGTGAGGATCAGATCCACACGGGTCGCCGGAGTCTGGAGCTTTTCCCAGGCGTCCTGGCCGTCCTCGCAGGCGATGACGTCCCAACCTTCGTGCTCCAGGAACTTCTTCACTTTCGAGCGAAAGAAGCCCGAATCTTCGGCGAAGAGGATGGATTTTCGATTCTTCTCACGAGAATCGGCGGTAGTTGCTGATGGGTAAGCTGTGACGTGTCCGGAAGCCGGTGACTTTGACGTATGCCCGGTTGCGGGATGTGTGTGACTGAGTTCGAACACATCAATAATGCGGATCGTCTGCTTGTCGAGAACGATCGACCCGAGTACGCCGCGATCCTGGAAGGTGGTGGTGTCGACGTTCGCCGGAATGTTCCGGATGTCTTCGATCTCCGGGGCAATCAAGCCGATCTCGCGGCCCTGGTGACGGAAGACGACCACATACATCCGGGTCTGTTCTTCCCGCGGCCGGGCATTGATCGAGCCTTCCAGCGTCACGAGCGACAGCAACCCGCCGCGATAGGGCAGCACGAGCTGGTCGGCGACCGTCTGCACTTCGCTGGTCTGAACTCGTTCGATGCGAGCGACCACCGACATCGGCACGCCGAACTTTTCCTGCGGATGATTCGTGAAGATCAACGTCGGAATTGTTTCGGTACTGATCCCCGATGACGTGGAATGATCCGCCGAATTTGACTGTTCCGATTGGGAGAGTTTGACGCGATTGGCAATCCCGGCGGCATCGAGAATCATCGCGATCTGACCGTCACCGAGGACCGTGGCTCCCGCGAGGAAATGAATCCCCTTGAGATGCCGTCCGAGCGGCTTGACGACGATTTCTTCCGAATCGTACAGACGGTCGACGATCAGGCCGTAGCGCAACCGGCCCGCTTCGACAACGACGATGTTCGTCACACCGCCGCGTGAGGCGTGAGCCACGGTCTCTTCCGTCGCCGGGCGGGCGATGAGATTCCGCAATTCCACGAGCGGCAGCAGCGTCCCACGCAACCGCAGCACGGCGGAATCATTCACCACGCTGATTTTCTCGGCTCGTTCCTGGCGGCCGACGCGCACCAGCTCGCTGATGTTGGCCTGCGGAATCGCAAACCGTTGACCACCGCAGCTCGTAATCAGTGAGGGAATGATGGCCAAGGTCAGCGGCAATCGGACGGTGATTGTCGTGCCCATTCCGACTTCGGTATCGATTTCCACCGAACCGCCGAGCCGCTCGAAGTTCGTCTTCACGACATCCATGCCGACACCGCGGCCGCTGACTGCCGTGACTTGTTCCGC
>DASRYX010000240.1:0-6764 GCA_035686985.1 Planctomycetaceae bacterium
CTTCTTCGCACCGCACCAGACCGGGGCCGGACGCCGCGAGACACAGCATCGCAATTCCACAGGCACGAACACCACACATGGCGGTTCCTCCATTCTTCCGTTTGACACCGCGACATTGTAGACATTACGTCTGTCAACAGGAAGTGAATTCGGCAGCGGTGCCCGGTCCAGATCGGTAAGATCGGAAAAGCCACCACCTATGCCTACCAACATTGCCATGAACCGAGTTCCCACTGCCGCCCGCTGGACACCACCCGGTCGCGGCGCGATTGCGGTCATCCGGGTCGAGCACGCCTCCGCGGACTGGATGAACGACGCCGAACCCGTCTTTCGTTCCCATCGCGAACAACCGTGGAGTGCGTTGCCGGTCGGTCGTCTCATCTACGGTCGCTGGGGGCACTCTTCACCGGAAGATGTCGTTGTCTGCCGGTTGACGCACACGGACTTTGAAGTGCATTGCCACGGCGGAGACGCCGCGGTGGTGCGGATTCTCGGTGATCTTGCCGACCTCGGCATCGTTGCCGTCACTGCCGAGGAGCAACGGATCACCCACTTGGGAGTGATTCAGGCGGAACTTGAAACCGCGGTGACGCAAGCGCTCACGGTGCGCACTGCGGACCTGCTGCTGCAACAGGCCGACGGCCGTTGGCCCGCCGCACTCAAGCGCTGGGGCCTTTCATGGTTCCGGGAGGGCGAAGCTCCCGCTGAGCCGCTGCGGGGTAACACGCTAGAAAGCGCCCGCGGCTCAGCAGGAGCTTCGCCCTCCCACAGAACGGAAGTCGCAGCGGCGCTCGCGTGGGCAGACTTCGCCCGCCATCTTGTCGAACCGTGGAACGTCGTCCTCACCGGCCGCCCGAACGTGGGCAAATCGAGTCTGATCAACGCGCTGCTGGGTTATCAGCGCGCGATCGTCAACCCGCAGCCGGGAACCACGCGGGATGTCGTCACCGCGGTAACGGCGTTCGAGGGTTGGCCGGTGCGGCTGTCCGACACCGCCGGCCTGCGCGATACCGCCGACGATCTCGAAGCCGCCGGCATCGCCCGCGCCCGACAACATCTCGCGGACGCCGACGCCATCGTGATCGTGCTCGACATCCACCAGCCACCCACCGACGACGATTTCGCCCTCCTCGCGGCCCATCCCGACGCACTGGTCATCGCTCACAAATGCGATTTGCCCAATCAGTGGGGAGCCGCCCTGCCGTCGCACGCCCTGGCGGTGTCCTCTGTCACCAAGGTCGGTCTGGAAGAATTGCAGGCAGCCCTGGTCCGGAAGTTAATCCCGCATGAACCGCCCGCAGAGGCATTGCTGCCCGTCACCGATCGTTTGCGATCTCTTGTAAGCGCCTAGTGGCGGGTGGCCGGGGCTGGAGGGTCCTCCCGAAGCCCCGGAAACGGTCAGCGCCGTTTCTTCCGGGGCTTCCTCCCGTTGGTCCACCAGCCCCGGCCACCCCGCCGACGGATCGCGCAGACCTCACTGGAGATTCCCCAACGGGTTCGCCATCATGAATCGACGACCTATCGTTCGCCCTGACAGGAATGGCACTCGTGGCGGTTGAAAAACGGGATTTCGATGAGTTTCTCGACAAGTTCCGCAAACATCGCGAGCTGATGGCCGAGGAACTGCACAAAGTCATCATCGGGCAGGACGCCGTCATCGAGCAGATCTTCGCGGCGATCTTCACCGGCGGGCATTGTCTGCTCGTCGGGGTCCCCGGACTCGCGAAGACACTCGTCGTCGCCACGATCGCGCAGATTCTCGATGTCAGTTTCAAACGCATCCAGTTCACGCCTGACTTGATGCCGTCGGATATCACCGGCACCAATGTGCTGGATGAGAACGACACCGGCCGGCGTGAATTTCGATTCGTCGAAGGCCCGGTCTTCACGAACATTCTCCTCGCAGACGAAATCAACCGCACGCCGCCGAAGACGCAGGCCGCTTTGCTGCAGGCGATGCAGGAGCGCGAGGTGACCGTCGGGCAAACCACGTACCGGTTGCCGGAACCGTTCTTCGTCATTGCAACGCAGAACCCCATCGAACAGGAAGGGACCTACCCGCTCCCCGAAGCGCAACTCGACCGCTTCATGTTCAATGTGAAGGTCGATTACCCGAACCTCGCGGAAGAGGAACAGATTCTCGCGGCGACGACGATCGCCGAGAAGAAAGAAGTCCGCAAGGTGCTGTCGGCGAAGTCGATTCTGTATCTGCAGAAACAGATCAACAGCATAGAGATCGGCCCACTGACCATCAATTACATCGCGCGACTGGTGCGGGCGACGCGGCCCAGTGATGATTCGGCCCCGAAGTTCGTGAAGGAAATGGTCGACTGGGGTGCCGGCCCGCGTGCCGGGCAGTATCTCATCGCCGGGGGGAAGGCGATGGCCGCGATGGATGGCCGCCCGAGCGTTTCGCTCAGCGATATCCGCAAAGTTGCGGTCCCCGTGCTGCGTCATCGCCTTTCAACCAACTTCCAGGCTCAGGCCGAAGGGATGACGTCCGAAACCGTGATCGAGCGTCTGCTGCGCGAAGTGCCTGAACCGACGGTGAAGAAATATGTTTGATGCCCCGAGCAGCGACCCGGAGCTGGAAATCCCGTTTGCGGTCAAGGACTCGGCGGTGCCTGTCGAGCCGTTTCCGTGGGGCACGCTGCAGTGGCTGTGTAACGACCGGCTTTCCGCCGGGGCCGAGCAGACCTTCGGCATCAGCGAGATCCCACCGGGCCAGAAGAACCCGCTCCATTACCATCCCAATTGCGAAGAGCTGCTGTACGTGCTGCAGGGGACGGGGCGGCACTCGTACGATGACGCGATGATCGACCTGAAACCCGGCTCTCTGATCCGCATCCCGCTAGGTGTCCGGCACAACGTCATCAACACCGGAGCCGAGCCGCTGCGGTGCATCATCGTCTTCTCCACCGGCGAACGCCGGACGGTGTTTCTGGAGTAGTTTCACCCCACTACCGATGTAGCCGCTTTCTCGTTCAGGATGCCTTCGACACGCTCGATTGAGTCCGCACGCGGTTCGAGACGCTTGGCCATTTCGAGATAGCGATGGGCACCGACCGAGTCGCCTTGCTGGTGCTTTCCCCAAGCGATGAAGGCGGCATGAAACGCTCGGCTCTCCGGTTCGAAGCATTGATGGAACGCTTGCTGTAACAAGTTGAGACCGGCGTCGACTTGCCCGGAGGCCACCAGGGCCGCGCCGCGTGGTCCTTTAATCATCGAGTCCCACGGCAGCATCGAATACGCTCGCTCAGAATACTCCAAGGCTTCCTTTAACTGTTCCGGATCGTCCTCCATCAGATCGAGATAAATGAGGAACGAAAGAATCGCGGCGTCCGCTTCCGGTGGTAGATCCTCGCGGTAACGCAGGGCCTGATATCGCGCCTTGGCCTCATCCCGGCTTCCGCTGCTGGACCAGCAGAACGCTTCGAGACTTTCCATATTAGGATCATCGGGAAATTCGGCCCGGCCTGTTTTCGCCAATTGCATCCCGTCGTCATATCGGCCGATGTGAAGCAGATACAGGCATTCGTGATAGATGTACGCCAGCCGTTGCTGCCGCAGGTCTTCGGGCTTGGCGAAACACCAGTTCAGAATCAGCATCCCGTCATTGCGCACGGGACCGTCGGGCGACGCCACGGTTCGGGGATAGAGATTGTGGACCAATTCAAAGCCGTTCGTGAGAAACACGATGGTGGCGATCCATTCGATCCAGCTGCCGAGCGGAGCGCGATAACGAACGGCGACAGCAATGACGACCAGCACCAGATGCAATCCCGGTCCCGCCGCAGTGATAAGAATCTGTCGCACACGGAACCAGCGCATGTTTTTCGTGGTTGCGAGCACCATGCCCCCTTCCACAAGACCGCAGAGTTCGACCGTACAACGTCCCCATCGCAGCCAAACGACCGGTTCGCTCCACCAGCCGATCTTGAATTGGTTCAAGTGGAAACCCAGGACGTACGCCGCGAGGGCATGAGCGGCTTCATGAAGCGGCGTCAGCAACTGGGCGAGGAAGTACCCGCTCGTCACGCCGAGAATGAACCAGCGCAGCGGACTGTCCGGGAGAAAAAACCCGAGGACGCCGACCCCAAAGATCCAGTACGCGCGAATCCGGGCGTTTGACGCCTGATCACGCCGCCAACAGACGGGGCACAGCCTCGCCCGTTTTCCAGCCCTGGTGAACCCGACGCGGAACTGCGACTCGAGAATGGATCTCAGATGACACTCAGCACATTCCGTGACGGTCTCGGACATCGTGATCGCACCGGAATACGGAACGGATTCGCTCGTGCGGGTGAGATGCTACCATAGTGCCCCAGAGTTGTCGCGGCGTGTCTAATGGCGATGCTCTAAGTTCAAATCACCCTGATGACGTGGGCGCGAAATGTTTACCGGTCTCGTGGAAGGCATGGGAAGAATTACTGCACTGACGCCGGAGGGGCCGGGGTTGCGATTGGTGATTACGCCGCCCGCGGACATGGTGTCGGACGCCGATCCTTGCCGCATGGGTGAAAGCGTGGCGATCAACGGGTGTTGCCTCACCGTCGTTGCGATGGAACACGGCACGTGGTCCTTTCAGGCGGGAACCGAGACGCTTTCCAAGACGAATCTCGGACGACTCAAAGTCGGTCACCCGGTCAATCTTGAGCGGGCGCTACCCGCGAAAGGACGGCTGGGCGGACATTTCGTGCAGGGGCATGTTGACGGCGTCGGCACCGTGCAGGCGATCGATCGCGACGGCGACTGGATCACGATGACGTTCCGCCTTCCCGAAGCGCTGGCCAAACAGCTTGTGCCGAAAGGCTCTATCACCGTCGACGGGGTCAGCCTCACCGTGGTCACTGTCACTGCGGAGGCATTCAGCATCGCGCTGATTCCTCACACGCTGGCGGTGACCACGCTGGGCGTTCGGGGCGTCGGCGACGCGGTGAATCTCGAAACGGATATCCTCGGCAAATATGTGCGGCAGTTTATGTCGCCCCTCTTTCCCGGCTGATTGCAGGTTCGCACAAATCTCGTCACGGGCCAGTCGCAAATCGGCGCCGTGGATGGTACACTTGCCGGATTCTTCGCACCCCCGGAATCCTGCCGCCCGGAATGAAAGACGACGCTCGGCCGACCCGCTCGCATCTGATGAAGCTGTTTGCACAGCAGGGTCTGCATCCGCGCCATGATCTCGGGCAGAATTTCCTGGTCGACCTCAATCTGCTGGGCCTGATCGTCCGGCATGCGAAGCTGTCGACGGCCGACGTGATCCTCGAAGTCGGTACCGGCACCGGCGGATTGACGACCAGTCTGGCCCCGCTTGCCGGACAGGTCGTCTCGGTGGAGTACGACGATCACGTTTATCAGCATGCCCAGGCGGCGCTGGCATCGCATCGCAATGTGACGCTCGTTCACGGCGATGCGCTCGCGAACAAGAATACGCTCAATCCGGACGTCATCGCCGCCGTCGAGCGCGCGTTGAAAAATGTCCGCCGGCGGGAACACTCGCAGTACGGCGGCCCGACCGACACGGGCGAAACCGACAATCCGTGGCAACTGCAGCCGCTGGACACCACGCTGAAACTCGTCGCGAACCTGCCCTACCATATCGCGACGCCGGTGATGTCGAACCTCGTCGCGAGTGACCTGCCGTGGTCGCGAATGGTCGTGACGGTTCAGTACGAGATGGCCGTGCGAATGATGGCCCAGCCGAAGACCTCCGACTACAGCGCTCTGACGGTGTGGATGCAGGCGCAAGGAAATCTGCAGCTCATCCGCAAGCTGCCGCCGACAGTCTTCTGGCCGCCGCCGAAGGTCGATTCCGCCGTGCTGGTGGTTGAGCGCAATCACGAACGGCAAGCCGAAATCGTTGATCGCGATTTTTTCCACGACTTCGTGCGCGACATCTTTACGCAGCGACGAAAACTCGTCGCCGGCGTCCTGTCAAATCTCATCGACGCCGGAAACGCCGAATGGACGGCCAAGGTTTCCGTGCGAACCCGGCCGGAAATTGACGCGATTTTCGCCGAACTGAATATTCCCGCCGATGCGCGGGCCGAACAAGTGCCTGTGAATCAATGGGTCGCGCTCGCCAATCGACTGGTGAGTGGCCCCGTGAACCCGACCGACAACTCCCCTTCGTCACGGAGCGGATGACACGATGGAAGATCGCATTGTTTATCGCGGAATCACCTTCGACGACGTGCTCCTGGAGCCGGCGTACAGCGGGGTGATGCCCAACGAAGTCGACACCCACACGCAGCTCACGCGGAACATCCGCCTCGCGGTGCCGATCCTGTCGAGCCCCATGGACACCGTCACGGAAAGTGACATGGCGGTGGCGATGGCCCAGGAGGGCGGCATCGGCATCATCCACAAGAATATGCCCGCCGAAGAGCAGGCCCTCGAAGTCGAACGGGTCAAACGCGCCGAACACGGCGTGATCGTCGACCCAGTCACGCTCCCCCCGGAAGCCACCGCTGGCGAAGCCTGGGAGATCATGGAACGTCGCAACATCGGCGGCGTGCCGGTCACCAAGAACGGCAAGCTGATGGGGATTCTCACCCGTCGCGACCTGCGATTTCTGCCCTCCCGCGAGGTGCTGATTGCCGACGTGATGACGAAAGACAAACTGGTCACCGCGCCGGAGACCACCACGCTGGAAGCTGCCGAGCGGATTCTGCTCGAGAACAAAGTCGAGAAACTCCTGCTGGTCGATGACGCCTTTCAGTTGAAGGGCCTGATCACGATCAAGGACATCGACAAAAACC
>DASRYX010000241.1:0-17935 GCA_035686985.1 Planctomycetaceae bacterium
CACTTCGAGACCAGGAATGTCGTTCTTGTTGTCCGGATGGTTGAACAGCAGCGAGACACGGAAATCTTTGCCGAGTTCTTTCGCCGCGAACTCCGGCAGCGTGATGTTCGTCTTGTACTCGTCCTCGGCCATGAGAATTGCGACATGCGGCCGCTTGTCGGCGGGGAACCGGAACTCCTTGCCATCGAGAAAATCACCGCTGGTGAGCGTCGGGCACCAGAACTGCTCGATGTGCTCGACAACGAGGTCGGTTCCCGTGAAGTGACTGACAAACGGCGACTTCTGCGGGTTATACATCGTGTCGGTCATGTCCCGCATCAGGGCGACGTTCATTCCCTGATAAACCATCTGCCGGATGGAAAACGGCCGGCCGAGAACGCACATGTTGGTATGCACGCCCATCACGATGACGTTCTCGATCCCCCGCTGCCGCATGAGGTAATACGCCTCGGCGGAATCGGTGATGGCGTCCTTCTCGTCATCAATTTCCAGCGTGGCGATCTGCCGGGACCACGCGCGGTAATTCTTCACTGGCGCGTTGCAGTCGCAGCCGCCATCGGTGTCATCAATCGGCAGGTTCGCCTCATGCTTGGGATCGATCCGGCACCAGCGTTCGAGCGGCCGCTTGGGTTCCGCGATCGGTGCAACCTGCGCCCGCTTTCGCGCGGGATGATCCTTGTAGAAGTCCATTGTGTCACTGGGACAATGGATGATCGTCACCCCCTTCGCCCGGGCGGCTTTGAGGACCTCGTTCATCCGCGGGGCCATCTGCCCGACGCGCGTCGTCGCCTGCGGACACCAGTGCTTGTCCCACATATCACAAACGACAATCGCCGTCTTCGCTGCCTCCCACGGCTTCGTCTCATGGACGACCCGCTGGGCTTTGAGATCGGGGCCCGCCGCCGTGCGTGACCGCAGATGCAGATTCAACGTCTCAGCCGCCGTGCTCGACGTCAGCAGCGCAACGACACTCAGCGCACATGCCCAGAACCGCAACATCATGGTGCCCCTCGTCCCTCAAAAACTGATAGGGGCAGTTTGATGTGTTGGGAAAGGAAATGCCAGTGGATGAGGCGCGCGGAGACGGTTACCACGCGGCGCGAAACCGCTAGCGTGGGTCCACGCTGGTTTCCAACAGGAACGTGACTGTGAAGAAGTCGGTCTACGAGGCGCTGGACGAATTCGGGAAGTAGCCTTTGGACTTCATCACTTCCAGAATGCGGTTGACGCTGTCCTCGACACTGATCTGGTCGGTCTGCAGCACGAGGTCCGGCGATTTCGGTTCCTCGAACGCCGCCGTCACGCCGGGCATCTGCGCGATGTTGCCCGCATCCGCCATTTCATACGCCCCGCTCTTGTCGCGCGACCGCAGCACTTCAATGGGTGCGGTGCAGAAGACTTCCAGGACACGTTCCGGGCCGATCAGTTGCTTCGCCTTCTCGCGGACTGCCGCATGCGGAGCCACGAACGCGGCGATTGTAATGATGCCGGCGTCGTTCATCAGCTTTGCGACTTCGGCCGATCGACGCAGATTCTCCGAACGGTCATCGGCGGTGAAACCGAGATCGCGGTTCAGCCCCTGTCGCATGTTCTGACCATACAGCACGGTCACCGCCCGGCCTGCATCCCACAGGCGGCGTTCCAGGGCGTAGGCGATCTGGCTCTTGCCGCTTCCCGTCAGACCGACCAGTAACACCGTTACCGGCAGCTGACCATAGCGCTGCTCACGCTCGGCGGGCGTGATCTGGCTCTCACGCAGCTTCAATCGCGCGGCGGGCTCGGTCGCCCAGACATCACCCTGCGACTTGCCAGCCCCGCCTTCGAGGATCATCCCCGCGCCGACGGTGTTATTCGTCAGCCGATCGATAAGAATAAACGCCCCGGTGGCCGCGTTGATGCGATATGGATCAAACGCCAGCGGTTGGGTCAGGCTGAGCTGCACATGCCCGACCTCGTTCAGCGCTAACCGCGCGATCGGCCGGTGTTCCAGCGTGTTGACATCGACGCCGTACCGGAACGACGCGACTTCCGCCGTGACCTGCCGGGTGGTGCTCTTCAGCGTGTAAGGACGGCCGGGGACGAACGGCTGCTCGGCCATCCACACCACCATCGCTTCAATTTCACTGCTGACATGCGGCTGGTCGTCCGGGAAGACGAGCATATCGCCGCGACTGACATCCACCTCATCCGCGAGCGTCAGCGTCACCGCCTGCGGCGCGAACGCTTCTTCGAGTTCTCCATCATACGTCACGATTGACTTGACCGTGCTGCGCTTGCCTGAGGGCAGCACCATCACCTCATCGCCCTTGCGCAGCACTCCGGAAGCAATCGTGCCGGCGAAACCGCGGAAGTTGAGATTCGGCCGCAGAACGTACTGCACCGGGAAGCGGAAGTCGGTGAGGTTGCGGTCGCCGGCGATGTGCACCGTTTCCAGGTGATCCAGCAATGGCGGGCCGGAATACCACGGCATCGTGTTACTCTTCGACGCGACGTTATCCCCTTTCAGGGCCGACATCGGAATGAACGTCACATCGTGCAGTTCCAGCTTGGCAACGAAGCCGGTGTATTCCTCCTTGATGCGCTCAAACACCTCGCGCGAGTAGTCAACGAGGTCCATCTTGTTGATGGCGACGACGACGTGTCGAATTCCCAGCAGCGAGACGATGAACGAGTGCCGCCGGGTTTGCGTCATCACGCCGTGACGCGCGTCGATGAGAATGATCGCGAGCTGGCAGGTCGACGCACCGGTCGCCATGTTGCGCGTGTACTGTTCGTGCCCCGGCGTGTCGGCGATGATGAATTTGCGGCGATCGGTCGAGAAATACCGATAGGCGACATCGATGGTGATCCCCTGCTCGCGCTCGGCCTTCAAGCCGTCGGTCAGTAGCGCGAGATCGATCTCCCCCGCGCCGGTGGTGCCGACTTTCTCGCTGTCGCGTTTGACCGCCGCCAGCTGATCTTCATAGATCATCTTGGTGTCATGCAGCAACCGCCCGATGAGCGTGCTCTTGCCGTCATCCACGCTACCGCAGGTGAGGAACCGCAACAGTTCCTTCCGCTGATGCCGCGCGAGATACGTGTGGATGTCTTCCTGGCTGAAATCGACCTGTTGCATCGAGTAGTTCTCAGTTCCTAGTTCTTAGTTCTCAGGATTCCAACGGAGGCGAGGCGGCCAGAGAGTGCGCTCTCCATGTCTGGGAGGCGACTCAGCTGAGAACTACTCAGAAGTATCCTTCTCTTTTCTTTTGTTCCATCGAGCCCGTCTCGTCGTGATCGATCACGCGGCCTTGCCGTTCGGAATTTCTGGCGAGCAGCATTTCTTCAATGATTTCCGGCAGAGTGGTGGCGTTGCTTTCGATCGCGCCGGTGAGCGGGTAGCAGCCGAGCGTGCGGAACCGCACTTTTTTCATCATCGGCACTTCACCGGGCAGCAGCCGCATTCGTTCATCATCCACCATGATCAGCGTGCCGTCGCGCTCGACAACCGGACGAACATCCGCGAAGTAGAGCGGCACGATCGGAATGTTTTCGAGATGCACATACTGCCAGACATCCAGCTCGGTCCAGTTGCTCAGCGGGAACGCGCGGATGCTTTCCCCTTTGTTGACCTTGCTGTTGTAGAGATTCCACAACTCGGGCCGTTGGTTCTTCGGGTCCCATTGATGCAGGCGGTCGCGGAAACTGTAGACCCGTTCCTTCGCCCGGCTCTTTTCCTCATCGCGACGGGCCCCGCCGAACGCGGCATCGAACTGATAATGATTCAGCGCCTGCTTGAGCGCCGCCGTCTTCATGATGTCGGTGTGCTTTTTGGATCCGCTGTCGAACGGATTAATCCCCTGCGCGATCCCTTCCTGATTTGTCCAGACCTTCAGATCGAGTCCCTGTTCCCGGCAGTACCGGTCGCGGAATTCGATCATCGCCTTGAACTTCCACGTCGTGTCGACGTGCAGCAGCGGAAACGGCAGCCGTCCGGGATAGAACGCCTTCTGCGCGAGCCGCAGCATAACGGCCGAATCTTTGCCGATTGAGTAGAGCATCACCGGGCGCTCGAACTCTGCCGCCACCTCCCGAATGATATGGATGCTTTCCGCCTCAAGCACCTTGAGATGGGTCAGGTTGTAGCCGCTTCTGATCATCCGTCCTCCTGTTTGCTCTCTGTCCCATTTATGATACGAAATTCGCTCTCCATAGCGAAAGGACACATCGCTGGCAAGGGGGATCGGACGCCGCGAGACAACAGTGTTCGCTCATGCGTCCGCCGTCGTTGATCAGAACAGAGTGAGCAGACGCCGATGATTGTCGTGAATGTAGAATCGGGTTGGCAGATCATGTATCAGTCGGCGCACGCGCTCCTCGCCGGGCGGCTGGCCACCGAGCTGTGCCAACTTCCGAAAGCGCCGTTCTGGCCCGAGACTCTCGCGGCGATCGTCGACCATGACGATCACAAAGAGTCGTTCGGGAAGAATCTCTATCTGACCGATCTCGGAGCCCCGAAGGATTTCACGCAGGTCCGGTTCACCGCGCGCGAGCGCTTCGAAGAGGTGCAGCGGCGCATCGAGCATGGATTCCGCAAGCACCGCTGGATGGGCCTGCTCGCCGCCCGGCACGCCGAAGAGCTGTATCGCGACCAGAAAGTTTCGAAGAAGCTGGCAGACTTGCTGCTCGCCGAACGGAAGCGACGGACTGTCTTGCTGCAGGAAATGAAGTCGACGGAAAAGGCGCTGGAAACCGCGTATGCCGTCCTGCAATGGTGCGACCGGACATCGTTGATGCTCTGCCAGGACGAGATCCCCGCGATGCATCGCCGGATCGAGATCGCCAGCCTCGATGATGATCAGCGCTACGAACTCTGGCGGCGTGAAGACGAGACCATCGCTGTCGATCCTTGGCCGTTCCGTGCGGATCAATTTGAAGTGCAGAGCGAGGTTCGAACGTTGTCGCAGTTGACGTTCTCGTCGGATCGAGAACTCGAACGCTGCTTAAAGAATTGTGCGGTGACCGTGCGTTCGTGGACGTTTCAGAAGAGCGGCCGGTGATCCCACCCGAATTGCCGTGGCTCACCATTTGCTCTTCGACAGTGACGACTCACTCAACCATGATCGACTCCGCATGGCCGCGAATTTCAGGGTTTCCCGATGACAGAGCCTCTGCCGAATCGCGTGATCCCGTATCGGGGCAGCGAATGGAAAGTCAACAAAGCCGCTCCGCAATCAATTCTCACCGTCGACATTGGTGGATCGAAGATCAAGTGCCTGCTCCGCGGCCAGACAGAACCCCGACGATTTCTCTCCGGCCGAGAAATGACACCCCCGAAAATGATCCAGACGCTCTCTGAATTGACGAGCGACTGGGAGTACGAAGCGGTTTCGATGGGATATCCGGGTCTGGTCGGTTCCGCTGGTCCGATTTCCGAACCGGGGAATCTCGGCCCCGGTTGGGTGGGTTTCGATTACGCCGCCGCTTTTGATCGGCCGGTGCGCATTCTGAATGATGCGGCGCTGCAAGCGCTCGGCAGCTATGAAGGCGGACGCATGCTGTTCCTGGGATTAGGGACCGGGCTCGGCTCGACGCTGATCTCCCAGAACACGATTATTCCGCTCGAACTCGGGTGCCTGCCGAGTCATCTTGGAAAAACGTGCGGTGAAATTTTAAGCCGTCGCGGGCTTCGCAGATTAGGGAAGCGGGTTTGGCGCGCGGCCGTGAAGGAACTGGTCCACGCGTTTTTGCCGGCATTTGAAGTCGACTATGTGGTCCTCGGCGGGGGCAACGCGAAGCTCATCAAGGATGTTCCGGCTGGAGCACGGGTCGCGCACAACCAGACTGCGTTTCGCGGTGGATTCCGACTTTGGCACTCGGATGATATCCAAACGCTCGAATCAACCGGCCAGACGGAAAGCCCGCAGATGGCGGAACCGGTCGACTGGCGCGTGCTCGCGTAGTCGTCAATAATCTCTCATTTCTTTGTGCGGCGCGGTGCGGTGTCCGAGAGGGTGATCCACGTCGGTGCGTGATCGCTGGTTTTTTCCCACCCGCGGACGTCGCGGTCCACGCCGCCTTCACGCAACCGCGCGGCGGCAGGCGCGTTCAGCAAGAAGTGATCGATGCGAATCCCGGCATTCCGCGCGAACGAATTCCGGAAATAGTCCCAGAAAGTGTAGATCGCCTGCTCGGGGAACAGGTGCCGCAAGGCGTCGGTCCACCCTTGATCCAGCAGCTTCTGATAAGCGGCTCGCGACTCCGGAAAGAAGAGCGCATCGTCGACCCAGCGCTCGGGCTTGTACGCGTCCAGTTCCGTGGGGATGACGTTGTAATCCCCCGCCAGAATCACAGGGCTGTCCAGACCGATCAGCGTTTTTGCGTGGCGTCTCAGCCGTTCGAACCACGCAAGCTTGTAATCAAATTTAGGTCCGGGAGCCGGATTCCCGTTGGGGAGATACAGGCAACCGATCAGCACGCCATCGACCGCCGCTTCGATGTACCGGCTGTGCAGGTCCTCGGGATCGCCGGGCAATCCGCGGCGGGTTTCTTCGATCTGCTGACCGCGTGCCAGGATCGCGACGCCGTTCCAGCTCTTCTGGCCGTGCCAGATCGCGCTGTACCCCGCTTCCTCAATGGCAGCCGCCGGGAACTTTTCCTGCGGCGCTTTCAGTTCCTGCAGGCAGACCACATCCGGCATAGCGTGTTCCAACCAGCGCAGCAGGACCGCCAGCCGTCCGTTGACGCCGTTGACGTTATACGTGGCCACTTTCATAATGGACCAATCCATTCTAGTTCGACTCGCGCGTGTTCTCTGTCTGATTTTAAGACCCGCCATTCTTGAAACCAGTGCTGTGGTTAAGTGAGCGCTGAACGCTCGGCGTGGACGATCACCGACCAGCGGCAACGCCGCATGCCCAGCAGTGCGTGAAATCACCTACCGATTTCGCCCGGGTTGTTCGTCCAGAACGCTCGACGCTGAAAGGTCTGCGGGGAACGAAAACTGCACCGTCGCGGCCGTGACCAGCCGGGCTGTCCGGCGGGAGGGGAAGTATGTCCCAAGTTTTCCACCCTGCAGCGAACGCACTCGCCCGGGGGACAATCTTTGGTGGCATCTTTCTCATTGCCGCCGTTGCCGCCGGGGCTCGCCTGTACCATGACTCTCCGTACATGACCCAGCAGGATGTCGTGCGCGATCAACCAGTTCCTTTCAGCCACGACCATCACGTCTCGGGACTCGGCATCGACTGCCGCTTCTGTCATGCCACGGTCGAAAAGACGGCGTCCGCGGGGCTGCCGACGACGGAAACCTGCATGGGATGTCATGCGCTGATCTGGAACCGCAGCCCGCTGCTCGCTCCGGTGCGCGAGAGTTTCCGCACGGGAGAACCGCTCGCGTGGACCCGCGTTTATGACGTCCCGGACTTTGTCTACTTCAATCACAGTATTCATGTGGCGAAGGGGATCGGTTGCGAAAGCTGCCACGGGCGGATTGATCAGATGCCGCTGACCCGCAAGGCAGTCACGCTCCACATGCAGTGGTGTCTCGACTGCCATCGCGAGCCGGAGTCGGCGGTTCGACCGCGGGAAAACGTGTTTCGCTTCGGCGTTGAAAAACAACCCTCAACGGGCAGCGCTCCCCAACACGCGTTCGAGGCGACCAAGCCGGCCGGGGGAACCACGGAAACGCTCACCAAAGCCGATCACACCCGGCACGCAACGCCGAGCGGTTCGGACCCGCACGAACTGGTCCGGCAATACGGCATCAAGACCCATCAACTTTCCGATTGCGTGGTCTGTCACCGATGAGCACGGCGAATCTTTCTTCCCTGCCGATTTTGACCGAGGCGCCCGAGGCGGTGGCAAAACCCCGCTTCTGGCGCAGCCTGGAAGAACGGGCCGGGGATGAGGAGATCCGTGATTACCTCGAGCGCGAGTTCCCCAGTCGACTTTCGGAATGGGACGATCCGATCGGTCGCCGCAAATTCCTGACGATGATGGCGGCGTCACTGGGTCTCGCCGGGGCGATCGGCTGTTCATCTCCCGCCGAGCTGATCATTCCGCACGTCAAAGCCCCGGAGAATTACCGTCCTGGGCGCCCCCTGCATTACGCCACCGCCGTCAGCCGCGGCGGCTATGCGCAGGGACTGCTGGTCACGAGTTATGAAGGTCGACCGACAAAGATCGAGGGCAATCCCGATCATCCCTACAGTCTCGGAGCGACCGATGCCTTCGCGCAGGCGTCCATTCTTGGTCTGTATGATCCGGACCGTTCGCAGACAACTCGTCACCGCGGCGTGATTGCCACCTGGGACGATTTCACCTCGCAACTCGCCGACGAACGCAAGCGGCTCGATGCGAACGCCGGTGCCGGGCTGCGAATCCTCACCGAGACAGTGACTTCACCGACGTTAGCGGCGCTGCTGCAGCAACTCCGCGAGCGATGGCCTTCCGCCGTCTGGCATCAGTACGAGCCGGTGAGCATGGACAATGCCCGCGAAGGAACACGCCTGGCGTTCGGCCGCAACGTTGATTCTCTCTACGACTTCAGCCGCGCGGATGTGGTGGTGTCTCTCGACGCAGACTTTCTGCTCGGCGGACCGGCCAGCATCCGGCACGCGCGCGATTTTATCGCTCGGCATCAACCGCAAGACGACCGCTCCATGAGTCGGCTCTATGTGGCCGAGAGTACGTACACGATCACCGGTGCGATGGCCGACCATCGACTTCCCATTCGCCCCGAACGAATCGAACTGCTTGCGCGGGCGCTGGCGCAGCGTGTCGGAGTCGCCGGCGTTGGTGAGGTCGCGCTTCCCGCCGACGTTTCGCCGCGCTGGCTCGATGTCGTCGCGCGGGATCTGCCCGATCATCGCGGAGCCGGGATCGTCCTGGCCGGGGCAGGACAGCCGCCGATCGTGCATGCGTTGGCTCACGCCATCAACGATGTGTGCGGTAACCTGGGAACCACCATCGAGTTGATCGAACCGGTTGCCACACAGGGAGAATCGCTCGCACGGCTCACCGCGGACATGCAGGCGGGTAACGTCGAAACGCTGTTGATTCTCGGGGGAAATCCGGTCTACTCGGCTCCTGCCGAACTGTCGTTCGCGAAGGCATTGGATCACGTGCGGCTGCGCGTGCATCTGGCGGAAACCGAAGACGAGACCTCGAATCTCTGCCACTGGCACATCCCCGCCGCGCACTACCTGGAAACTTGGGGAGATCTCCGCGCGGTCGATGGCACGGTCTCGATTCAGCAACCGCTGATTGCCCCGCTCTACCAAGGCCGCTCGGCGATCGAGTTGCTGGCCACGCTGCTGGGCTCGAAAGAACAGACGCCGTATGCCCTCGTGCAACAGCACTGGCGAGACGAATGGGAGCGTGATTTTCCCTCGCGCTGGCAGGAGTCGATTCGCAACGGAACCGTCGCCGATTCGCAATCCGCGAAGGTAACCGTCTCGCTGCAGTTTGATCCGGCTCAACATGCGGCTCCAGCGACTCCGACAACCGCCGATCAACTCGCGATCGAGATCCGCCCCGATCCCACCATTTGGGACGGACGTTTTGCGAACAACGGCTGGTTGCAGGAACTCCCCAAGCCGCTGACAAAGCTCACGTGGGACAACGTCGCAATCCTCAGCGATCACACCGCCCGTCAGTACGGCGTGAAATCGCAGGATGTCATCCGCATCCGCGTTGGCGATCGCACGCTCGAAACACCGGTCTTCATCCTGCCGGGGCAGCCCGATGGCTGCGTTTCCCTCACGCTGGGTTACGGACGGGAGCGAGCCGGGCGCGTCGGCAACCGGCTCGGTTACAACGCCAATGCGCTTCGACCAGCCACAGGGCCGGCCTTCACGCAAGGCACGATCGAGGCAACGGGCCGACGCTACACCATCGCGACAACGCAGCAGCACTGGAGCATGGAAGGCCGCGATATCATCCGCGTAACGACTCCCGCCGAACTGCACGCGTCGCATGCGGATCATCACGAACCGCACCCGTCGTTGTACTCGGAATACGATTACCCCGGGAACGCATGGGGGATGGTGATTAATCAGTCGGCGTGCATCGGCTGCAATGCGTGTGTCGTGGCGTGTCAGGCGGAGAACAACATCCCGGTCGTCGGCAAGGATCAGGTGCTTGTGAATCGCGAAATGCACTGGCTGCGGATCGATCGCTATTTTGATGGCGAGCCGGACCAGCCGGAAACGTATTTTCAGCCGATGCTCTGCCAGCATTGCGAGAAGGCCCCGTGTGAAGTCGTCTGCCCGGTGATGGCGACGCTGCACGACTCCGAGGGGACCAGCAACATGATCTATAATCGCTGTGTCGGCACGCGGTATTGCTCGAACAACTGCCCCTACAAAGTGCGCCGGTTCAACTTCCTGCAGTACACCGATGAGACCACGCCCAGCCTGAAATTACTGCGCAATCCCGAAGTCACCGTCCGCAGCCGCGGGGTGATGGAGAAGTGCAGCTATTGCATCCAGCGCATCAACGCCGGGCGGATCGAAGCGAAGAAGGAGAACCGTGAAATCCGCGATGGGGAAGTGGTCACAGCGTGTCAGCAGGCGTGTCCGACCCGCGCGATCGTCTTCGGCAATCTGAACGATCCAAACGCGGAAGTCCGCCAACTCAAGCAGTCGCCACTCAACTACGGCGTGCTGGCAGAGCTGGGCACTCAACCGCGAACCACGTATCTCACACGTGTCGTCAACCCGCATCCCGACTTGCCGCAGTCGACCGCCGACAGGCACCAGGGGACGCCGTCATGAGCGAATCCACGGTGAAAGCCCCGGCGGCGGGTGCAGAGGTCATCGAACCCGGGCATACCTACGCCACGGTCACCGATCAGATCAGTGCCATTGTGCTCGCCCATCAGACACCGAAATCCTGGTGGGTCGGCTTCTCCATCTCGCTGTGCTTTCTGATGCTGTTCCTCTACTCGACGGCCTATCTGCTGGTGACCGGGATCGGCATCTGGGGGAACAACATCCCCGTGGCGTGGGCCTTTGACATCATCAATTTCGTCTGGTGGATCGGCATCGGTCACGCCGGGACGCTGATCTCGGCCGTGCTGCTGCTGTTCCGGCAAACGTGGCGTACGAGTATCAATCGCTTCGCCGAAGCCATGACGCTCTTCGCAGTGGCTTGTGCGGGGATCTATCCGCTGATTCACCTCGGGCGGCCGTGGCTGTTCTACTGGCTGGTGCCGTATCCCAATACGATGGGCCTCTGGCCGCAGTTCCGCAGTCCACTGGTGTGGGACGTTTTCGCGGTCTCCACCTATGCCACGGTGTCACTGCTGTTCTGGTATGTCGGATTGATTCCCGACCTGGCCACATTGCGGGACCGTGCGAAGTGGTGGCCGGCGCAGATGACTTACGGTTTTCTGGCGATGGGCTGGCGTGGCTCAGCGACTCACTGGCACCGGTATCAGGTGGCGTATCTGCTGCTCGCCGGGATTGCAACACCGCTGGTGGTCTCGGTGCATAGCATCGTCGGCCTGGACTTCGCCGCGTCCGTGGTTCCCGGCTGGCATGTGACCTTGTTCCCGCCGTACTTCGTGGCCGGTGCGGTGTTCTCGGGCTTCGCGATGGTGATGACGCTATCGATCATGGTCCTCCGCATGTACGGCCTGCATGATTTCATCACGCCGACCCACCTGTCGAACATGGCAAAGGTGATGCTCGCGACCGGGTTGATCGTCGCGTACGGCTACCTGATGGAAGTCTTCTTCTCATGGTACAGCGGCAATGAATACGAATGGGCGCTGCAGCTGAATCGCGCGTTCGGGCCGTACGCCTGGAGCTACTGGATGCTCATCGCGTGCAACGTGCTGATCCCGCAATTGCTGTGGTCCCGCCGCGTCCGGCACAACGTCGTTCTGCTCTTCTTCATCTCGATCATCGTGAATATCGGCATGTGGCTCGAGCGATTCGTGATCATCGTCGTGAGCCTGCACCGCGATTTCCTGCCGTCCGCCTGGGGGATGTATACGCCGACGTTCTGGGACTACGCGCAGTTCCTCGGGTCGATCGGTCTTTTCATGACACTCCTGTTCCTGTTTCTGCGATTCCTGCCCGTGATTTCGATCTTCGAATTGCGGGAACTCGTGCATGAAACGAGCGAACCCCATGCGGCGGGGACGCCATCATGAACGAAACCCACGCGCTTTATGGATGGCTCGCCGAGTTCGAGCACGCCGAAGACCTCGTCACGGCAGTCGAAGCGGCGCGGAAGCAGGGTTACCGGCGGATGGAAGCGCTCTCGCCGTTCCCGGTCGAGGGACTCGATGAAGCCCTGCACCTTCGCCCGACGCGCTTGCCGTGGTTGACGTTGCTCGGAGCGCTACTCGGGGCGGTCGGTGGATACGCGATGCAGGCGTATGCCATGCAGACCGACCTACCGGTGAACGTCGGCGGACGCCCGCTCAACAGCTGGCCGGCGTGGCTGCCGATCACGTTTGAACTCGGCGTGCTAAGTGCGGCGTTGTTCACCGTGCTCGGCATGCTGGCGTTGAACGGTCTGCCGCGGCCGCATCATCCGTTGTTCGCCGTCCCGCAATTCAAGCTGGCAAGCCGCGACCGCTTTTTCCTCTGCATCGAGCGTCTGGATCCATCATTTTCGGTGGAAACCACACGTGAGTTTCTGCAGTCGCTGCGCCCATCAGGAGTCTGGCCGGTGCCGCAATGAAGCATGCAAGCCGCCATTCACCGAGGACGATTTCAGCCCGGATCACAATCCTGGTAACGATCGCTGTGTGCACTGTCGGCGGCTGTCATCGCGATATGAAGGACCAACCCCGCTATGAGGCCTACGAAGCGAGCCCGTTCTTCGTGAACGGACAGGCGTCGCGACAACCTCTCGAAGGAACCATTGCCCGCGAGCAGCGTCTCGAAGATTCCCGCAGCACCGGTAAGCGGGACGGACAATTCGTTACGGAGTTTCCGATCGAGATCGACCGTGCGGTGCTTGACCGAGGTCGCGATCGATACCGGATCTACTGCGCCTTATGCCACGGCGATGTCGGCACCGGCGACGGCATGATCGTTCGTCGCGGGTTCAAGCCACCGCCGTCCTATCATCAGGCCCGCCTGCGCGAAGTTCCGCCGGGCTATCTCTTTGACGTGGTGAGTCACGGATTTGGTGTCATGCCCCGGTTTGGCGACCGGCTGGAACCCGAAGATCGCTGGGCGATCGTAGCGTATGTGCGCGTCCTGCAGTTGAGTCAGCAAGGCCAGCTCGACGACGTCCCCGGCGAAGACCGGCAGAAGCTGGAGGCCGCGGAATGACGGTCTCTTCAGCGAGCGTTCGACCCATGACGCTGTCGTGGCAACATGTGCTCCCGCTGCTAGCGGTCACTGGAGCGCTGTGCGCGTGGGGCAGCTGGCGCGACCCGCAGCATTTCTTCCCGGCGTATCTCGTGGCGTATCTGTTCTGGCTCAGTATCACGCTCGGTTGCCTCGCGATCGCGATGCTGCATCAGGTGACTGGCGGGGCGTGGGGATTTCCGATCCGTCCGTTTGCGCACGCGAGCGCCCTTAACATCGTCTGGATGGCGATTCTCTTCTTGCCGTTGATGATCGACATGCAGACGCTTTACATCTGGGCGCGGCCGGATGTCATCGCCGCGGATGAACTGCTGCGACGGAAGACTCGCTATCTGAATGTCCCGTTCTGGCAAATCCGCGCGGCGGGCTACTTCGTCATCTGGACCGTGCTGGCGTTCCTCATCAAAAGTTGGACCGCGCCGACGTCGCGACGCTCCGAACGGACCGTCGCCAGGCTCGGTGCCGTGGGGCTTGTGCTCTGGGGACTGACGACGACCTTTTCGTCAATCGACTGGGTGATGTCGCTGGAACCGCACTGGGCGTCGTCGATGTTCGGCGTGCTGTTCATGGGGGCTCAAGCCGTTGCCGGAATGTCGTTCATGATCGTCGCGGCGTCCCGCTGGTCACGGCCTGCCGGCGACTCTGTGGCGGTGTCGGAGTGGCACGATCTGGGCAACCTGCTGCTGGGTTTTATGATCTTCTGGAGCTACGTCACGTTGATGCAGTTCCTGATCATCTGGTCGGGCAACCTGCCGGAAGAAGCCGGGGCGTACACGATCCGCGCTCAAGGTGTGTGGGGCTGGCTGGCGATCCTGCTCGCCGTCTTCCATTTTTTTGTTCCATTCGCGCTGCTGCTACGAAGGCAGATCAAGCGCGAGTCGCCGTGGCTTGCGCGCGTGGCGGGAATGCTGCTGGTGATGCGGCTCGTTGATCTCGCCTGGCTTGTGCTGCCGACCTTCTCCACGACCTGGATAACCTGGGCATGGCTGGCGGTGAGCACGGTGGCGATCGGTGCAGTCTGGCTGCTTGCATTCAACTGGCAATTATCACGCGGACCGTGGCCGCAAACAGAATCTTCGCTGGGGGTGACATGACCGACCACCAACCCCTCAGCGAAACGCCTCCCCATGCCGTCGGCTTCGAGACGCGCGATGTCAGTATCCGTGGCATCCTGGCTTTGGCCGGTGCTGTTTTGGCGAGCGTACTCATCGTCGTCGCCGGTTTGTGGTGGATGTGGACGCGATTCGAAATGCAGGCGGCGCGATCGGAAACAAAACCGACGTTCACCCGCGATGAACAACCCCGAACAACGTCGCCACATCTGCAGGAAACACCGGTTCGCGACTACGTACTTTATCGTGCCGAACAGGACGCGGCGGCCTCCACCTACGGCTGGGTCGATCGCAACAACGGCGTGGTCCGCCTGCCGGTGGATCGCGCCATGGAACTTTATCTCGAACGCGGGGCACCACCATCGTGGCCGAACGAGACCAAGCCGGAGGAGCCAGCGCCGTGAATCCCTTCACTCCCTCATCGACGCGGCTCTGTTGGCTGATCCTAGTGTTGTTGCACGGAGCATTCACGGAGTCGCTCTGGGCACAAGAAGTGTGGAGCGGCCGGAAGCTGTCTCAGGAAGTCGGCATCGATCAGCGGCTCGACGAACAACTGCCTCTCGACACGGAATTTCAGGACGAATCCGGCCAAACGGTGCGGCTGGGGGATTACTTCCGCGGCAAGCCCGTTGTGCTGAGCTTCGTTTACTTCCGCTGCCCGATGCTTTGCAGCCAGGTGATGCAAGGCATGTTGAAGGCGAGTCAGGCGGTCCCGCAACAGCTCGGCCGCGATTACGAAGCGATCTCGATCAGCATTGATCCGGATGAAACCCCGGCGATGGCGGCCGCGAAGAAAAAAACGTACGTCTCGAAGTATCGCCGTTCGGGAGCGGATCAGGGCTGGCATTTCCTCACTGGCGACGAGCCCGCGATCCAGCGTGTCGCCGATGCTGCCGGCTTTCGTTATCGGCATGACCCGCAGACCGACCAGTACGCTCACGCGAGCGGCATCCTCATCATCACGCCGGAAGGCCGGATTTCGCGCTATTTTTACGGCATCGATTACTCACCATCCGACCTGCGACTCGGATTGACCGAAAGCTCTGAAGGCCGGATCGGTTCGCTCGCCGATCGTGTGCTGCTGCTCTGTTATCACTACGACCCCAAAACCGGCCGGTACGGATTCGTTATTGACAGTGCGCTGCGAACCGCGGGGTTGATGACCGTCCTCGTTCTAGGCGGATTCCTCACGATCATGTTCCGCCGGGAGGCCCAGCGCGGAATGCTGGTTCCTGTCAAAGCTCACTCCGCGTCACCCGGGGAGTTCGCGGATGAACAATGACTTCCGCTGGATGCCCGAGCAGGCGTCGTCGATCTCCAGCGAGGTCGATGCGGTCTATTACTTCCTGGTGATCGTGAGCGCAGTCCTGACGGTGCTGATCGCCGGGTTGATCGTGTACTTCGCGATCAAGTACCGCCGTGGGTCGCCCGCGGACCGGTCGACCGGAACGACGCACTTCTACGCAATCGAACTGACGTGGATCATCCTTCCATTCCTGTTGACGCTCGTGATGTTTTTCTGGGGGGCGCACGTCTATCTCAAGCAGACGCGACCACCGGCGTCGGCCATGCAATTTCAATGTGTCGCGAAACAATGGATGTGGAAGATTCAACACCCACAGGGGAACGCGGAGATCAACGAACTACACGTGCCGCTCGATCAACCGATCGCGATTCGCATGATCTCGGAGGACGTGATTCACAGCTTTTACGTCCCCGCGTTCCGGGTGAAACAAGATGTCCTTCCCGGACGGTACACGACGATCTGGTTCCAGCCGACGAAGGTCGGCAGTTATCACCTCTTCTGTGCGGAGTACTGTGGAGCCAAGCACGCAGAGATGCGCGGCACCGTCCATGTGCTCGAACCAAGCCAATATCAGGAATGGCTGAATCAGAAGCTGGCGACATCGAGCACCTCTGCAGCGCCGTCGCTCTTGTCGGAACTGCGCTGCACCAGCTGCCATCTCAACGGTGATCGGCCGGGACGAGCGCCGTCGCTTGCCGGGCTCTTTGGCCGTCGCGTTGTGCTGAACAATGGCCAGACCGTCATCGCCGACGAAACCTACATTCGCGAATCCATTCTGCGTCCCGCGGCGAAGATCGTCACCGGATATACGCCACTGATGCCTTCATTTGAGGGGCAGGTGAACGAGGAGCAGATCCTGCAGCTGATCCGCGAAATCAAGCAGCTGCCGCGCGACGTTACGGCACCCTCGAAAGAAGATTCGATGAGTGACGCTGAGGAGTCCAACCCATGAGTGACACCCCGGTCACGCTTCCGGAGCACCACTATCTGAATGCCGACTATCGGCTTTCCAGCTGGCTCGTGACGCGCGATCACAAGCGGATTGCCATCCTCTATCTCATCTCGATCACGTTCTTCTTCGTCATCGGCGGCATTGCGGCGACGATTGTCCGTCTCGAACTGATGACCGCGAAAGCGGACTGGGTCGAATCGGAGACGTACAACAAGCTCTTCACAATTCATGGCATCACCATGATCTTTTTCTTCTTGATCCCGAGCATTCCCACGGTGCTCGGAAACTTCCTTGTGCCGATGATGCTGGGAGCGCGCGATCTCGCTTTTCCGCGGCTGAATCTGCTGAGCTGGTACCTCTTCGCGACGGCCGGCATCCTCACAATGTGGGCGATCCTCGCCGGCGGTGTCGACACCGGCTGGACGTTCTACACGCCGTACAGCAGCACGTATTCGAACAGCTACGTGATGGCGACGGCGCTCGGCGTGTTCGTGAGTGGCTTCTCGTCGATTCTCACCGGGCTGAATTTCATCGTGACGACCCACCTGATGCGGGCACCGGGACTCACCTGGTTCCGTCTGCCGCTCTTCATCTGGTCGATGTACGCCGCGAGTCTGATTATGGTGCTTGGCACCCCGGTCGTCGCCCTGGCGATTCTGCTGGTGGGGCTCGAACGGATGTTCGGCATCGGGATCTTTGACCCGGCACTGGGCGGCGATCCGCTGCTGTTTCAGCATCTGTTCTGGTTCTACTCGCATCCCGCAGTCTACATCATGGTTCTTCCGGCCTTCGGGGTGATCAGCGAGCTGGTGGCGTGTTTCTCTTCGCGACGGCCGTTCGGCTATGCATTCATCGGCTTCTCGAGCTTTGCAATCGCGATCATCGGATTCCTCGTTTGGGGACATCACATGTTCGTCAGCGGGCAATCGGTCTACGCCGGGATGGTGTTCTCGATGCTCAGCTTTCTCGTCGCGATCCCGTCGTCGATCAAGGTCTTCAACTGGACTGCAACGCTCTATAAGGCGTCCATTTCCTATCGCACGCCGATGTTGTACGCACTTGGTTTCATCGGGCTCTTTACCATCGGTGGATTGACCGGTCTGTTTCTCGCGACGCTCGCGGTCGATGTGCATGTGCACGACACCTACTTCGTGGTCGCCCACTTTCACTACATCATGGTCGGCGGCACCGTGATGGCGTATCTCGGCGGGATTCACTTCTGGTGGCCGAAAATGACCGGGCGGATGTATCC
>DASRYX010000242.1:0-17204 GCA_035686985.1 Planctomycetaceae bacterium
CTGCAAAGCCGCGCGCAGGGCTTGCGCGTCGGCATCGTCGATCTGACCAACGGTGAACCGACCCCCAACGGGTCACCGGAGATCCGCGCTCGAGAAACGGCCGCGGCGACCGCGATCCTCGGCGTCGACTGGCGCGGCAATCTGGGGCTGTCAAACCGGTCACTGGAACACACGCTGACGGCCCGCCGGGAACTCGCGATCGTCTTTCGTCAGACGCGTCCCAAGATCATCTTCGCACCGTACTGGGAGGACGCGCATCCCGATCACGTCGCGGCCAGCGAGATGTGCGATGCGGCGCGGTTCTGGGCAAAACTCAGCCGCAGTGACATGCCGAGCGAGCCCTATCACCCCCCGCACATTTTTTACTACTGGAGCATTCACCTGCGGATCCATCCCGCGCCGTCGGGGGTGATCGACATCAGCCCGGTGATCGATCGCAAGATGGACGCGATCCGCTGCTATGAAAGCCAGTTCCTGCTCGGCAAATCCACTGCATTTCCCACAGTGTTGGATGACATCTACGACCGGGCTCGCTATTGGGGATGGTCGATCGGCAGCGGGTTTGGCGAACCGTTCGCGAGCCGTGAATCCTTGCGGATTCCGAGTCTCGCGCCATGGACGGCGCTGAAGTAAGCCTCTCGTAGGGTGGGCTGTGCCCACCAGCTTTAACTTCCCCACGACGATTGGTGGGCACAGCCCACCCTACGGCTCAAATAAAAGAAGCCGAGGGAAAGCATTCCCTGGGCTTCTGGACGATCATTGCGATCAGGAAGCGATTACGGTTGCGGTGAGCTGTTGATGATCACCGAACCGTTGGCCGACCCGTTCACCGGGAAGATGAACCACGGGAAGCCGATGCCGTTGAGGTTGTCGATGGTCACGATGTTGTTGACCGTCCCGTTGAAGTTGATCGTGCCAATCGTCGACAGGAACTCGATCCCGCGTTCGTCGAGGAAGCCGTCGTTGTCGAGGAACGTCAGCGTGTTGCCGTTCATCGTCACGAGGGCCGGGGCCGAGATCGACTGGAACACGAACCCACG
Organism: Planctomycetaceae bacterium; assembly: GCA_035686985.1. Classification (GTDB taxonomy): domain Bacteria; phylum Planctomycetota; class Planctomycetia; order Planctomycetales; family Planctomycetaceae; genus DSVQ01. The sequence continues at coordinate 1,041 of DASRYX010000242.1, forward strand.
CGATTGATCGCCCGCGGCGTCGACAACGTTGTCTTCGAGGTTGGTGTTGGTGTTGGCCCCGTAAGTGAACAGGATCGCGTCGTCAGCAAAGCCACCCAGCGTGAACGTGTTCCGGGCAATCAGGACGCTGGACGGTCCCTGCATGTTCACAACCATGCCGACGTTGAAGTCATCCGGTCCCTGCAGCACGTTGTCGGTCACCGTTACCACCGACAGATCGGGCGTGTTCGGGTCCAGATCGTTCGTAAAGTTGTTGGTGATGAAGATCCCCTCAGCCAGGTCAGTCAGGAACGTGATCTGGTTGTTATCGATGAACAGTGATTCCGGACCTGACCAGTCGATGTCGACAGCCGCCGGCCCGATCACGCCCACCGGGTTCAGGAAGACCGTGCTGTTGGTCAGTTCCAGGTCGAGAGCGGAGCCGAAGCCGAGCGGCAATGTCGCGACCCGAATGGCGTTGGTCCGGTTCTCGGTCACGTTCAACGTATCAAGCCGCACGATATACGGGTCGGCAAAGGTATCGACATCGTCGCCGTCCGGCAGGATCAGACCGCTTTCGATGAGAATTTCAGGTGATCCACCCGTGCCGTCGTTCTGCAGGAATCGCGTGTTGACGATCGAGACGAACGGAGCATTGAGTGTGTGCACGCCCGCCCCCCCCGACTGTACGATGCTTGATGACTGCACGGTGAGGGTCGTCGCCGTCCGGACATCCTGCAGCGCCGCCAGGTTGTTCTGGACGAAGATGCCGTCGACGTTACCGCCGATTCCGTTCTGCACGAAGTCCATCGCACGGATGGCGATCGGGCCGGTGTTTTCCGCAAGAATTCCCTGATTGGTGCTCTGCACGATGCGACCGCCGTTGCCGATGATGTCGGTTCCCGGATCGATCGAGAGGGCCACGCCGTTGCCGCCGGCCGTGTTGTTGGACATGCGGATGCCTTCGTCCGCGGACTGCACCACGTTGACCGTGGTGAAGTTCATGCTGACGACCGATTCTTCGACGTTAATCGCCGACTCGAACGTGCTGTCCAGCGTGCCCGAGTTGACGAACAATCCGCCGGTGAGCGGATCCGCCGTCCGGTCACCCACGTTGAAGGCGAACAACGCTTCGCCAAAGACGCTCTGGATGTTCAACTGCTGAATGGTGATCTGGCTGGGGTTATCGGTAATCGACACCCCGGCAATATTGTTGGTGAAGCTGCCCAGTGCACCGGTGACCGTCAGCGTTCCGAAGCTGATATCACCCGTATTGTTGTCGATCACAACGGCGGTGTCCGTCGAAGCCGCGGTGGCATTGTTCAGGACGTCGGTGGTGTTTGCCACCGAGGTAATCCCGCGGAAGGCGATGTTGCCCGTGGAGTCAACGATCGAGATCCCGGTGTGTCCGCGATCATTGATCGCCAGCGTGCCGAAGCTGACGTTGGCATCGTCGTCGCGAATGTCGAGGCTGATGCCGCTGAAGTCGGTGATGCTGGTGATGCCGGTGACAGTGAACGTTCCGGTGTTGTTGGCGACACCCACGGTGTCGTTCCCGATGCTGATACCGATGCCGGTTCCGGGCACTCGCGCCGGCGGAATCGGCGGGGTGATCGTCTGCACCTGACCGCCGACCAGACTGATGTTCTGGAAGGTCGCGTCACCCGAGCTGGATTGATAGCTCAATGCCGCCTCAAACGGGGCACCGGCGCCACTCACGATCGACAGCGTGTTATTGAACCGGACATCGCCGATGTTGCTGTCGAGCAGCACACCTTCCACGCTGCGATTATTGATCGTGACCGAATCATTGAAGATGGCGCGGCCGGTTGTGGTCATGTCGAGGATATGAATCCCGCGGCCGTCGGGATTGTCCATGAGGACCGGTCGACCGAAGGTGTAGACCCCGCCGCTGGCGAGAATCTGGATCCCGTCCACACCGAGCGTCGTGTTGGAAATCCGCACGTCGCCGAACGACGCCGAACCGCGGGCATTGTTGACGAAGATCCCGCCGGCGTTGTCGTAGTCAATGACCGACGGCGTGGCGGCGAACAGGTCGACCAGTCCACCCAGCGTCGAATCGATCTGTACGGCATTCCCGCCGGGTGTGGCGAGGTTGTACTCGATGTCCGCGGTGGTCGCGTCGCCGTCGCCTTCAAACGTGATGTTGGGGCTGCCGCCGACGACGTGCAGGCCGATGCCCGCCGCATTGAAGATGTGCGTCTGATCGAACGCCACGGTGTTGACGTTCGTGAGCAGCACCCCGTCGGCACCGGCATAATTGATGTCGACGAGTCGCACAAGGGTGTTGTTGATCGAGTCGCCGACGATCCCGTTACCCGTCGGGCCGGAGGTCGGATCGGCTGCATCGCCAATGCGGAAGCCGCTGAATTCGGCCCCGCTGGCGAGCACGACGCCGTCGCCGACGATGTTCTCGAACAACGGCCGCAGTTCGGCAACCGCGGGGCTGGGGTTGTCATTGACACGCGGCAGATTGACGAGCCCGAACGGCGGCAGGTTGATCTGATGCACGACGCCGTCGGCTTCGCCCAGCACGCGGACATTCGGTTCCAGCACGATATTCGTGTTCGTGTACTGGCTGTTGGTGTGCACGAAGATGATGTCACCGGCGTACGGCGACACTGGCACTTCAAACGGTGGATCGGTGAAGAAGTTCGCCTGTGCCTGCGCGATGGTCAGGAACGGATTCTCGGCTGTCCCGAGATACGGGCCCAGATTGGGATCCGCCGGATTGTTCGCCACGTGCTCCACCAGGTACGGCGTGCCGTCCGGCTTGCGGGCCACGATGCCCGTCTCCAGGACATCCGTGCGCGATACCACCGCCGTGTATTGCCGTTGGACCGGCGTTGTCATGCGGCTGAATTGGGTTTTCGGGCGGTTGGTGTCTTCGCGGAAGCCGCCGTACTGCAGCGCCACGCTGAAGACCACATTCGTGTCGAATACCGCGTCATTGGTCACTTCGAGCGCCATCGCCACGTTCGGCGTGAGCTCGCCCTGCAGACGGCCTTTCCAACCGGTGGTGTTGGGCACTCGCGGACCATCGAAGTGATACCACCCGGCCACCATCCGGACGTCGTGATTCACCGAGAAGCGTCCTGGCAGCGGCACACCGACTTCGTGATCGAGTCCGCGCATCTGCGTGCCGAACGTCAGGATCTGGTCATACAGAATCTGATTGCCCGCGAAACGGATGCTGCTTTGCAGGAAACGGCGGGAGAGCAGGGCCTGCTCATTCGACACCGGGAAGTAGGCATTGAGCCGCGAGTCCCATTGGCTTCCGAGCGTTTCCAGTCCGAAGCCGAATTGCCGAAACAACGTTCCGGACGTGTTGTCGTAGTCGTAATACGCATTCGCACCGAAGATGCGGTCCCATTGCCGGACATAATGCCGGTAACCCAGACCGACGTTGGCACCCCAGCCGTCGCGGTCGCTGCGGAAACCGCGGGCATCGCCGAAGAACATCCCGTCTTCCAGGAAGAAGTACGGCATGACTTCGACCGGCGCGATGCCATCCTGGCGTCCCAAGGCCGGCCCCGTCAGATAACCGACGCGCCACAGCGCACCCAGGGCCTGACCGCTTTGTCCGGTCACACGATCGTCATAGAAGATGCTGTCTTCCAGAGCACTGCGCGACGGATCGGCGTCCTGACCGAGGCCGAGACTGGGCCAGATCGCCAGACAGACGGCGAGACCAACCCAGACGCAGCGCCAGCCGAACGGCAGGCATGCCACTTTTCGACGCGGATGAGACCACTGCATCGAAACACCTTTGCGGATACGGACTATCATCTCGACACCGGAACCGGGCCGATTTTCTACGAACACATTAGGACTATCGGGAGAGAGACGCCGGGTTTTAGCGGGGGGTACAATGGGGATCAATGCGAATCACGGGCGTCGACCCCGCTTTCACCCCGACAAAGGGGGGGAATCGCCTGAATTGCAAAAACGACATCCGTGAACCGGCGAAATCTGCCACCCTGACAACGCTTCGGGCGCGTCCGGCGACGCTGCCAAGCCGCGCGAGCGGCGTTCCAGAACACTGCAACTCTGGCAGGAGCGGCTAGGCCCCCGCCGAAACCGTTGGCCGAAGCCGGGGCTGAATGGGAATGCCCCGGCCGTCGAGGATTCCCGAACCCAAGCAGCGGGGCGCTCCTTGTCCCTCTGTGGACACCGCACTACAATCGACCATTAGCAGTAAACAGCCAGTGGAACGGGAGTTGGAGCGATCTGACGATTGTTCCGAATCGAAGTTCCGGGTTCCACTTGCGACGGTTCGACCGATTTCGCAAGACGAGCCGGATCACCCGATTGCAGCGGAGTTCCCGATTCCACGACGATGCTGCTGAATGACCGACAGTGAACTGATGGACCTTTATGGAACGTCAGTTGCTGTCGGAAAGGAAAAGCTACAGTACTCGTAAGATTCTGGTCCCGACGGAGTTTTCACGGTCATTCGGACCGCGAAAATGAAGTCGGGACCAATCGGTTCGCCGCGGTCGCTCGCCGCAACGAACCGCACGGCCGAAGGGACGCTCGGCTGTCGTTTATTCCATTTCGTCCGACGGAGATTCGCATGTACGAACGCTTTACCGATCGCGCCCGCAAGGTGATGCAACTTGCCAACCAGGAAGCGCAGCGGTTCAACCATGAATACATCGGGACCGAGCACATCCTGCTCGGCCTCGTCAAGGAAGGTTCCGGCGTCGCGGCGAACGTGCTCAAGAACCTCGATGTGGATCTCCGCAAGATCCGCCTCGAAGTCGAGAAGATCGTCCAGTCGGGACCGGACATGGTCACGATGGGCAAGCTGCCGCAAACGCCCCGCGCCAAGAAGGTCATCGAGTACGCGATGGAAGAGGCCCGCAACCTCAACCACAACTATGTCGGGACCGAACACCTGCTCCTCGGCCTGATCCGTGAGCAGGAAGGCGTCGCCGCGCAGGTGCTGATGAACCTCGGGCTGAAGCTGGAAGACGTCCGCGAAGAAGTGCTCAACCTGCTCGGTCACGGGGCCGAAGCGGCGGAAGGCACTCCGGAACGCGGCGGGGCCTCCACCGGCGGCTCGACGAAGTCGAGCAAAAGCAAGACTCCCGCCCTCGACAGCTTCGGTCGCGATCTGACCGAACTCGCGCGCCAGGGCAAGCTCGACCCGGTCATCGGCCGTGAAAAGGAAATCGACCGCGTGATGCAGATCCTGCTGCGTCGCCAGAAGAACAATCCGGTCCTGCTCGGTGAAGCGGGCGTTGGCAAAACGGCCATCGTCGAGGGCCTCGCCCAGATGGTAGTGGATGGCAGCGTACCGCAACCGTTGCGGGATCGTCGGATCGTCGTGCTCGACCTCGCGATGATGGTCGCCGGGACGAAGTACCGGGGCCAGTTCGAGGAGAGAATCAAGGCGGTCATGAACGAGGTGAAGCGCGCGAAGAACACGATGCTGTTCATCGACGAACTTCACACGCTCGTGGGTGCCGGTGGTGCGGAAGGGGCGATCGACGCCTCGAACGTGCTCAAGCCCGCGCTCAGCCGCGGCGAACTGCAGTGTATAGGGGCGACCACCCTCGATGAGTACCGCAAGTACATCGAGAAAGACGGGGCTCTCGAACGCCGCTTCCAGACTGTCGTCGTTGAGCCGCCGTCGTCGACGCAGACCGTCGAGATCCTCAAAGGTCTCCGCGAACGGTATGAGCAGCATCATCGAGTGCAGATTACCGACGACGCACTCGCCGGTGCCGTCGAACTGTCGAACCGGTATATCACCGCGCGGTGCTTGCCGGATAAGGCAATCGACGTGATCGACGAAGCCGGGGCGCGCGTCCGGTTGCGGTCGATGGTCCGTCCGCCGGACTTGAAGGACCTTGAAGAAGAGATCGAAAAGCTCAACCTGCAGAAGGAAGAGGCGGTCGCCAATCAGGACTTCGAACGGGCCGCGTCGCTCCGCGATCAAGCCGACAAGCTCAAGCGCAAGAAGGAAAGTCTGAACCGCGACTGGCAGGAGAAGTCGAAGGAATCGGACGGCGTCGTCGATGCGGAAGTCATCGCCGAAGTCGTTTCCAAAATGACCGGCATTCCGCTCACGCGGATGTCGAGCGAAGATGCGGTGCGTCTGCTCGAGATGGAAAAGGAACTCCACAAGCGCGTGGTCAGCCAGGACGAAGCGATCAAGCAGGTCGCCAAAGCTGTGCGTCGCAGCCGCAGCGGACTGAAAGATCCGAAGCGGCCGATCGGGGCATTCGTCTTCGCCGGCCCTACCGGCGTCGGCAAAACGCTCACCGCCAAAACGCTCGCCGAGTTCATGTTCGGTGAACAGGACGCGCTCATTCAGATCGACATGAGCGAGTACATGGAGAAGCACAACGTCAGCCGACTGATTGGTGCGCCTCCAGGATACGTGGGTTACGAAGAAGGCGGCCAGTTGACGGAGAAAATCCGTCGCCGGCCGTATGCCGTGGTGCTGCTCGACGAAATCGAAAAGGCCCACCCCGATGTCTTCAACATGCTGCTGCAGATTCTCGAAGAAGGCCACCTGACCGACAGCTTCGGTCGCAAGGTCGACTTCAAGAACACCATCATCATCATGACGACGAACATCGGTGCCGGTGCGATCACGCAGGGCAGTAACTTCGGCTTCCAGAAGCAGGACGCCGACACCAGCTACGACCGGATGAAAGAACGCTTGATGCAGGAAATCGAGCGGGAATTCCGCCCGGAATTCATCGGCCGTCTCGACGAAGTCGTGGTCTTCCGGCAGCTCACCAAGGAGAACCTCAAGTCGATCGTCGACATCGAGCTCTCGAAGGTTCGCGAACGGTTGTCGGAGAAGGGCTACAAGCTGGTCCTCACCGACGAAGCCCGCGAGTTCATCATCGAGAAGGGTGGCGCGGTCGAGTACGGTGCCCGTCCGCTGCGTCGCGCGGTCGAGAACTTCATCGAAGACCCGCTCAGCGAAAACCTGCTGCAGGGCGTCTTCCAGGGCGCGAACACCATCACGGTGCACGTCAAGGAAGTCGGCGATAAGAAGCAGCTCGATTTCATCCCGTCGACAACGGAAGGTGAAGGCGAACTGGTGGCCGCCGGAGCGAGCGAAGCCGCTGCTGAGTAGCACGGTTTCGTCTGCACGGCATGAGTGTTAGCATCTGAAGCCCGGGAATTACGATTCCCGGGCTTCTTTGCTTTCTCGGATGCCCCTGATGATGCGCGCCTTCGGTTCGATCGCCATTCTCGTTCTCACCTGTGGATCGATCACCACGGCCGGGGTGTTCTCCCCACGCATTGCGAAAGATGGGGAACCTGACGACTGGAGTGCGTTGACGCTGCTTTCCACCCCCGCGTGGAAAGAAACCAGTGATGCCGGACTGGCCCGGCGGCTCGTCATGCTGCACGCCCATGGCACCGATGTGACACCCTTCAGCCCGCGTGAGGGAACCGAGAAAGCCGCCGCGTGGGCCACGGTGAATGACCCGCTCAAGCTGCGGCATGCCTACGGATTCGCCGACCGAGCCGCCATCGCCGATGCCTTCGCGGCTCTCTGGTCCATGACCAATCGCGGAGCCGTGCGCATCATCGAACTGTCCGAGAGCCCGCATGTTCTGGTCGAGATCGAAACGACTGATCGCTGGGGCGTGATCGATCCGGCCAGCCGCGCGGTCTTCGTCAATGACACGGATCAGATTGCGATGTGGGACGAGATCATGGCCACGCCGAAGATTCTCCATGAATTGCCAGAAAGCGCCACCGTGCATACGGCTTGGACCAAGTCCAAGCTCACCCGCCGCGCGTCACGAGGATCGGCGTCGCACACCGCGAGCTTTTCTCTCCGTCGCGGGGAGCGCTTCACACGCTTCGCCACCCCGCAGAGTGAGCGCTGGCAGCTGACCGATGCTGAATTGAAGGACAAACCTCGGGTGACCTTCTGGAATGAAACTCCGCGCGGTCCGAAAGCCGAGAAAGAGGGGGCTGTCGGTTATGCCCAAGGACGGTTCGAGTACGAGCCATCCCTGAAAGACGACGGAGCCGATATCCGCGACGGAGCCGATGTGCTGCACAACGTCACCGTCACACCGGATGGTCTCACACTCATTAAAGCCGGGGAAGGTTCGGCGATCGTCCGCGTGGCGTCGCCGTTCCCGATCGTCGGCCTCGTCGGCAAGATCGAAGACGCAAAGGACGACAAAGAGGCGTCCGTGATCGAGATCGATGGCACCGGCACGACGTTGTCTTACTCCAAGGATTTCGGTGCGACGTGGCTCAGCCTCGACATTAAAAAATGGCCGGCGACGGTCGATCTCACCCAGCAGATTGCCGGCGAATACAGCTATCAGCTGCGCATCGAACTAAAGGGTAAGCCGGGTGAAGCAATTGTTCGCAGCCTGAAAATGACCACGTGGGTGCAATGCTCGCCGCGATCATTCCCCGCGCTCACCACGGGGGAGAACACGTTCCGCATTCGCACGGGAGATGAACGAGGATTGCCCACACGCGCCCTGGTGTTGAACGCCTCAACGGCCGACGAAAACGGATTCCTGCGGCCGGTGATTCGCCCGCCGAAGGATTATCGTCCCGGCGATGCGAAAGAACGCGTGATCGGTCCGTTCACGATGCGCGTGGCGGCTTTGCCAGGATCACAAATTGCCTGGCTGCAACTCGGCGGCCGTTTCGCCACGAAAACCGACAGCCTGCAACCGGAATTGGTGAGCTGGAGTGTCGCCACGGGCAGCCCGCAGAACTTTCAGCCCGTGAAGCTGGGGCGCCTCGCCGCCGAGATGGACGCGATCTATACCCCGCCGGAACCGGTGCCGGCGGTCTACTTCCACGTCGAAGGCCGCCCGGCTCTCAACGAGTTGCGTGTGACGGCACATTGTCTGGACGAAAGCCGCGATGCCAACTCGCCGTGGCGCATCATTCACCGCTGGACCGGCAATAATGAATCGCGTGAGCACACCGTTGCGGTGACAGAACAGGAGACGTACACGGTCACCGTCGGCGATGCGGCATTGTCAGAGCAATCCGTGGAGTTCGTCGTCCCCGGTTCACTCGCGCGCTGAACCGCTCTCCTCCGGTCCCCTCTCCCTCCAGGGAGAGGGTTAGGGTGAGGGGGGTCGCGCGTCTCACCACGCTCTCTTCAAGGCAACAACATCCTGATCGATGATGAGGAAGACCGGGGCATTGTGAAGCACTCGTTCCCCCTCACCCCGGCCCTCTCCCTCAGGGAGAGGGGGCAGGAGATCACAATCCGTTCTTCTGCGAGTGCCGTGCGATCCGTTTCGTCTTGCTCAGAATACGGCGGATCAGCGGTTTGTCACCGTCCGACAACGGTCGCCCCTGATACGCCTGCCAGAACCGCAACCGGTCGGTGGCCCGAGCGGTCTTCGCGGAGTAATTCAGCTGCGCGAGGTCCTTCACGATCCATCGTCGCGCGAACCACGGACCGTGCTTCTGCACGCGGCCGAGATCAATGACGTGAATCGGTTGGCCGGGATCATGCGGTCGCAGTAGATGCCCGAGATAAAAATCCTGGTGGTGCAATCGCGCACGGTGCATTTTCCGCGCGACTTCCGCGATCGGGACCACGCTTTGAGCCTGCTCATCCGTCGGACATTCCGACAGCTTCGTGCAACCGGTGAGCTCCGCGGTGATCAGAAAGGACTCGCTGCCGCCTTGTCCGAGCGCCACCGGCATCATCGTCGCGAGTCCGGCTTCATGAAACGCCAGCAGAGCGTCCCACTCGACTTTGGCCCCCAGGCAGGGCAATCGCCCGTGTAACAGCGGCTTCATCGTCTCGTACAGCGTGGCGGTGACATGCCGTTTGATGTAGAAAGCCTGCGGTCCGTTAGAGCCGGTGAGTTCGAAGCGGCACGTCACCCGCTCGGTCCCGGCGTCCTTGGCGATTGCGGCTTGCGAGGTCGCCTGCCAGACCGCTTCAAACGTGGTCCACCGCGCGGCTTCGAACAGCGCCGCATAGTCATGATTGATCAGGAGCCGTCCGTGGTCCCAGCGGTCAAACGCGAAATTTTTCACGCCACGCCTCCTCGAGGACCGCCACGGTTTCCCGCGCGTTTCGTTCAACGGGGAACTGCAGCGCCGTTGCACGACACGCTGTAGAGATCTCACCTCGTTGCCCAGTCGAAAGTGCGAGCAGTGCATCAATGCGATCGGCGAGGTCCGGGATCGACCAGGCATCAGGCACGACGTAGCCGTTAACGCCGTCCTGCACGATGTCCGCGCCGCCTGCGGTCGCCGTCGTCACGACAGGTATGCCGCACGCCATTGCTTCGAGATTCACATTCGGGAATGGTTCGTAGATCGTCGGGAGCACGAAGACATCACCCGCCCGATAGAAGCGTGACATCGCCGATTGCCGACCGAGGAAATGAACCCGCTTCTCGACGCCCTGTTGCTTCGCGATCTGCTCATACCGCCGGATGTCACCGTTCCCGAGCACGGCCAATGCAGCATCCCGGTATTTCATTTGTCGCATCGCGGCGAAGAGCGAACCGAGTCCTTTGCGGCGGAAATCCATCGACGCAAAAATCAACAACGGTTGTTCCGCAGCGAGACCCAGTTCCTCCCGCACCAAGGCACGATCCGAACCATCGCCAGGTTGAAACAGGTTCGTGTCGACCCCGTTACACACACGCCGCAGTCGTTCTTCCGGGACACCGAAGTAATCTCGCAGCAGACGGCCATCGAGCTGTGACTGCACGATGATTCTTCGCGGACCGTTATTGCCGAAGAGGCGTTTCTCGATGGCGAAAATCGCCCGGTGCCGCGGGTTCCATGACTGCAGCCAGCGGTTCCACGGCTGCCGGTAGTACACGTTGACCCAATGCGTCTGCAACGGATCGGTGAGGCGGTAGGTGTCCAGGCCATCGACACGCGACAGGCCGTGCACGATGTCGAACTTTCCGCGGCCGACAACCACCGCCGCGTTGACAGCGAACGACTCGTTCTTGGTCCATGACGTGGTGTGATTAACCGGCACCGGAAGATACGCTACTTCCTGCCGGAGTTCCTCGTCAATCGCTTCGCCGACGATGGTGACCTCGTGCCCCAACTTCTGCAATTGCCGGAACAGGTTGACGCAGTACCGTTCCGCCCCGGCTTTCTTCAGCGAGCATTCCCGGCGAACGACGGCGATCCGCATGATATTTCCTCGCTCACGCGGCCCGTTGCGTGGGTTGCTGCAACCGCTGCATCACCGCCTGGAAGACGCGGTCCACCGACAACTCCGTCATACAGCGATGATGTTTCAGCGGGCAGGTGCGCTTCTGGCAGGGGCCGCAATCGACTTGGTGCTGCAGATGGACGGCGAGCGGTGAATACGTTTCGCTCCATGCGACGTGCGTTGGGCCGAAAAGCGTGATCACCGGTATGCCGAACGCCGCAGCGAAATGCCGTGGACCGGAATCCGTGGTGACCATCAACGCAGCCGACTGCACGGCCGCTTTCGTCAGGCCGATCGAAAGCGGTTCATCGGCGAACGTCACCACACGCGGAGAGTTCGTACCGGCAACAATCGCGCGGGCATCATCTCGTTCACCCGGACCACACGCGACCAGAACGGTGTGGTCCGTTTGGGAGATGAGGCGCTTTGCCAAATCAATAAACGAAGCGAGCGGCCAGTTTTTCGCCGGGCCGAAAGCCCCGCCAGTGTTCAGGACAATCACACGACTTTGATACGGCGTAGGATGTTTCTTCCAGAACGACTCGAGAGCCGTGCGATCAAGCTCCGTAGTGGCGAGTTCCATGGTGCGCGTGATGCGGCGGCAACCCATGGTCTGGGCGAGGCGGTTGTATTCGTCAATCACGGGATTCGGGATCGACTTCGATCTTGGCATCAATCGTGCGGTCAGTAACCAGCCCCGCAGGTCACGTGCAAAGCCGAGGCGGACCTTCGCCCCAGATCGCCATGCCAGCCATGCGGTTCGTAGCGAATTCGTGAAGAGGATCGCCGTGTCACACTTCTCGGCCTGCAACGAACGGAGAAACATCGATCCACGCTGCGCCGGGTTCTTGCCGCGTGGATGATAGAGCAACGCACGATCGATCAGATCCGTGCCTTCAAGCACGTCGGCGATCACAGGCCGCATGACGCCGACGATTTTTGCTTGCGGGAACTCCGTCCGCAGTGCGCGCAGGGCCGGCGTCGCCATGACGGCGTCACCCACCCAGTTCGGCAGGAAGACGGCGAGTTTCATCCGGCCTTCCGCAGCTCGGTCATCGGTTCGGGCAGGCGGATGATCGCCGGTTCGCTGCTGTCGCGCAGCCGCCGCACAATCTCCGTGGTTGACACGCCGGCGGTGATGCTCATCGGTTTCACGCGGCCGCCGTATTCCAGCACAACTTCGCGGCCGACGATTTCGTCCTCGCGATAAGTGCCCCCTTTGACGAGGACATCGGGCTTCAGTTGCCGCAGGATTTCGTGGGGCGTGTCCTCTTCAAACACGACGACGTAATCGACCGCTTCCATCCCGGCGAGCATTCGCGCGCGGTATTCCTGATCGAACAGCGGACGATCCGGCGCTTTGTCCAGACGGCGGACGCTCTCATCACTGTTGATGGCGACGATCAGGCAATCCCCTTCCCGCGCAGCTTCCTGCAGGTAGCTCACATGGCCGACATGCAGCAGATCAAAGCAGCCGTTAGTCAGGACGATTTTCTGTCCGGCTTTACGTCGGGCGGACACGTGCCGGACGAGATCGGGCAGCGCGCAGACTTTGCTTTCCGCGGTGCGGGAACTGCGGAGCAGGTCGCCGATGATGTCTTTGCGATGGATTGGTACGACGCCGACTTGTTCACCTTCGAGACCGCCCGCGACATTGGCGAGGCGGCACAGATCAGCGGGATCGACATTCGCCGCGAGACCGACACCGATCATGGCGAGGACCATGTCCCCCGCGCCGGTGATGTCACACACTTCGCGCGGCCGGGTTGGCAGGTGGACCGGATCGCCGTTTTTCTTCGCCAGAACAATGCCGTCGCGGTCGAGCGTGACGAACGCCATGTCGAGATTGAAATGCTGCACGAGCTGATTGCCCGCGGCGAAGGCATCGTCGATGGTCTTGATCTCGCGGCCGGTGGCCTTAAAGGTTTCCGAGCGATTCGGCGTCACCCCTGTCGCGCCGATGTAGAGGCGGTAATCGCCCCCGGCGGCGGGATCAACAACCACCGGCAAGCCGCGTTGACGAGCGGCTTCAATCAATGGCCGCAACAGCGCCGACGTGCACACACCTTTCGCGTAGTCGGAAACGAGAATCGCGGAGTATTCCTGCAAGCGCGGCAAAATCGAGCCGAGCATCTGCTGAACTGTGCCACCGGAAATCGCGTGCCGGACTTCCCGGTCGACGCGCAGCATCTGGTGCGGATGCCGGTACTGAGCGCGCCCCATGAACCGCACTTTCGCGGTCGTCGGACGGCTCGGATCGGCCACGACTGTCTCACAACCGATGCCTGCCTTTCGCAGATCCATTTCGAGCGCGCGTCCGTCTGCATCGGCACCGATCACCCCGGCGAGATCGACTTCAGCGTCGAGCCCCTTTAGCATTTGGGCAACGTTCGCCGCCCCGCCGAGACGGGTTTCCTGCCGCTCTTCCCGCAGCAGAATGACCGGCGCTTCCTGGCTGATGCGTTCGGCATCCCCCCAGACGTAACGGTCGAGGATCAGGTCGCCGATGACCAGGACGCGCGGGCGTCCGAGGCGTTCCATGACATCGAGCAGATGATACGACATGCGATGAGCCATCCGTGGCAGGCCGCGAGGAGCGGGTCTCGCGGCCGGTGTTCTGTCTGCGCGCCGCCCCTCCGTGGACAGATCGCGCCGCGGAAATCATCGCCCAAGGCGGAAAACGCGTCAATCCCGGATCGGGAGAAGGGAGTGGGCAGTCGGCAATCGGCAGTTGGGGGAATTCGCTTGCGGTTTTGCGCCGCGTGATCACGAACAGTGGTCACTCATTCCGTGAACGGCCACTGCTTCCGTAGCGGAGGAACAGGTACGCGAGGGTCAGAACGGCCTGCAAGGTAGCGGCGACGTAAGTCCACGCGGCGGCGGAGAGGACGTTGCGGACCACGATCGCTCCCTGATCGTCTACGACGCGCAGCTCAGACAGCAGCCGCTTGGCCCGGGCGCTGGCGTCGAATTCGACCGGCAGATTGATCAGTTGGAACGCGACCACGCCGGAGAAAACGACGAGGCCGACGGAAATCAACCACGGCAGGCTAAAAATCGCGCCGCCGATGATGAGCATAATCGACAGATTCGGCCCGACGACCGCGGCGGGAACGGCGATGTTCCGCATTACGAACGGGGCATAGCGATGGGCGTTCTGCAGCGCGTGCCCGACTTCATGCGCGGCAATCCCCACGGCCGCCAGCGACCGCGTGTGATAAACGGCGGAACTCAGATGCACGGAGTTCGTCCGCGGATCGTAGTGATCCGAGAGTTCGCCCGGAACTTCTTCGACCGGGACATCATGCAATCCGCCCTGATCGAGGATCATCCGCGCGGCAGCAGCACCGGACAACGGCGCGGGCTGGTTCATGCCCTCCTGAAAGGCCGAACGGACACGCCACTGCGCCCACATTCCCAGCAGCATCGCCGGGGCAATCATCAGGTAGTAGAGCGGATCAATGCCAAACATAACTCTTGCCTTTATCTTCTCGCTCCCAAGCTCTGCTTGGGAGCGTTCTTTTCGGAGGCTCCGCCTCGCCTTCTCTGATTATTTTACGTGGAAGCAGAGCTTCCGGCCGGAGCGTTCCCGAGCGGAGCTTGGGAACGAGAATTCACCGTTAATCTTAAGCCCGCCCGCCACCGGCGAGTTCGCGCTTCAGGGCTTCCAGTTCCGCGTCGACTTGCGAATGCCGTTCCATGCCGAAGGTGGACGCCTCGACAACTTCGGCGGGGCGGACATCGATTCCGGCGTCTTCGCCGCGTAAGGCTGCCCGTTTCCGCAGCGCTTCCGCCATGCGGGCTTCCAGCGCCCGCTGCATCGTGGACAGATGCTCGCGCGTGGCGACGGCGGACTGGTGCTGCTGCTGCAGTCCGGCGACCAGATCTTCCACTTCGCGTTTACGGAGCAGGCTCTGGCGGGCATCGGCTTCGCGACCGGCCTGAACCTGCTCGCGGGCTTTGCCAGCCCATTCCGAGGCCTGATAACGGTGCTGCTGGATTTCCCCATACAACCGGTCTTCATTGCCGGTCGCCGTCGCGACGCTGCGGCTCGCGCCGCTCAGGCCTTCTTCCATTTCGTGGATAATCTGCTCGATCGCCGCGTGCGGGTCCGCCGCTTCGTCGAGCAACTGGCTCAGATTGCACGTCACAATGTCGGTGAGGCGACTGAAATAGCTCATGGGAGGTTCCATCCTGACGGTTGGCCCGCGGGATTCGGCGTCACCCCGATGGCAAACACGCCCCGGTCAGGCTCAACGAAATCGGCGGGGAAATGGATCATCGGATCGGTTTCTTTTCTCGTCTTTATTGCATCCGGGAGGCGAAGCTCCTGCTGAGCCGCTGGGGGTCACAGCGCGGTCAAGCGCTCGCGGCTCGGCGGGAGCCTCGCCCTCCCGTTGGAAAACAGTCCCTTAATCATTTTCGGGAATCCCCGGGTCGGCGACACCCCGTTCCAGCAGCTTTTCCCGCAATTTTTCACGGGCCAGGCGCAGTCGGCTTTTGCAGGTCGGCAGATTGCTTTCCGTCGCGTCGGCGATGTCCGGCAGGCTTAACCCCATGTAGTGATACAGGATGAACGTCGCCCGCTGATCTTCCGGCAATTCCGGCAGAATCGCGTCGACCAGACGGACAATTTCCCGCTGATCGGCCCGTTCCAGCGGCGCGACATCGTCGCCCACCAGCCGGGACATGCCGTCGTCATTCTCATTCCCCCCGGAACATCGGATAGCGCGGACGAGGGCGTCGTGCGACCGCCGGCGTGTGCAGTCGATCAGGGCGTTGCGAGCGATGCGAAACATCCACGCGCGGAACGTTCCTCGGGGGAGGTAATCCCACGACTGATTATAGACCCGCAGTAAAGTCTCCTGGGCCAGATCTTCCGCGAGCTGCGCATCCCGCAGGTTGCGAATGAAAAAGCCGATCAGGGCGGACTGATGCCGGGCCACAATCTCATCGAACGCACGGCGATCGCCCCCCTGCATGCGTAACATGCAGGCATC
>DASRYX010000243.1:0-7663 GCA_035686985.1 Planctomycetaceae bacterium
GTTTACGCAGTTCGGCAACGATCTTCGGGCCGATTTCACCGTGGAAATACTGGTGCAGCGACTGCGCAATCACGTCGCCGACTTCCTCGACTTCACTGAGATCGTCCACGCTGGCAGCGGCGATCGCGTCCATGGTGCCAAAATGCTCGGCGAGCTGTTGAGCCGTGCGTTGTCCCACATGGCGGATGTTCAGCGCAGTGAGTAAGCGCCACAACGGACGCTGCTTGGACGCTTCGACACCAGCGAGCAGATTGTCGATGGACTTCTCGCCCTGACGTTCTAGTTCGATGAGCTGCGCGCGATGTCCGGCCAGACGGTAAACATCAGCGAAACTCTTTAAGAATCCACCGTCGGTGAGTTGCTCGATCAGCTTGATACCGAGACCCTCGATATCCATCGCCCCGCGCGACGCGAAGTGCCGCAGACTTTCCCGCAGTTGGGCCGGGCAGTTCGGATTCGGACACCGGATGTAAACGCCCCCTTCGTCCTGCTCGACATGCGCGTGACATTCCGGGCAGCGGGTCGGGAAGTGATAGGCCTGCTGCGTGCCATCGCGGCGGGCCTCTTCCACCAGCACAACGTGTGGGATGACCTTCCCGGCTTTCTCCACGATGATCCAATCGCCGATCATCACGCCGAGACGTTCGATTTCATCACGATTGTGCAGGCTCGCGCGGGAGACTGTTGTCCCGGCGATCTCCACGGGTTCGAGATGCGCCACCGGCGTTAACGCCCCGGTCTTGCCCACCTGCACCGTGATGCTGGCCACTCGCGTGACGGCCTCATACTTTTCCCACTTGTAGGCGACGATCCACCGCGGGCTTTTGCTGGTATAACCCAGCCGCTCGCGGACGGCGAAGTCGTCGACCTTCAGCACAATCCCGTCGACCTCGAAGTCGAGTTCGTGCAGGTCCTGCATCAGTTCCTGCGTGTATTCCGTCGCCGCAGCGAAGCTGGGTTTCACGGCATTCTTCGGAACCGATGGCAACCCGTACCGATGAATCGCCGTGAGAAAATCACCGTGCGTGGTGAAGGAGACGCCTTCGACAACGCCGGCGCTATGCGCGAAGAATCGCACCTTCCGCGCAGCGCACTCTTTGGGATCCAGCACCTTCACCGCCCCGGCCGTCGCATTGCGGGAGTTCTTGAACGGCTCTTCGCCGCGGAGTTCCTGCTCGGCGCGGATCTTGGCGAAATCACTGTTGCTGATGTACGCCTCGCCACGGACCTCCAAAAACGCGGGAGCATCACCTTCCAATCGGAGAGGCACGCCACGCATCGTGCGGGCGTTGTGTGTGACATCATCGCCCCGCCGGCCATCGCCGCGCGTGACCGCTCGAGTGAGGGCACCGTTCTCATAAATCAGCGAGAGCGCGACGCCATCGACTTTGTACTCGACAAGCCACGCCACCGGCGACGGGCCGATGTGCTTCACAACCCGTGCGCCGAATTCCACGAGCTCCGCTTCGCTATAGGCGTTATCGATCGACAACATCGGCAGGCGATGCTCGACGGTAACGAACCCTTCGATCGGAGCGCCGCCGACTTTTTTCGTCGGGCTGTCTTCGGAATCCAGCTCGGGATGCTTTTCCTCGAGATCCCGCAGTTCGCGCATTAACCGGTCATACTCGAGATCCGAAATCTCGGGTTTCGCGTCCTGATAGTACAGGACATCATGCCGGCGGATTTCGTGACGGAGGTGCTCGATGCGCTTAGAGGGAGAAGTCGACATGGTCAGTTGTCAGTGGTCCGTTGTCAGTTGGAAAGAAGAGGACTGCACCGCTCGCGGTTTCGCGCCGCGTGACAAGAGTACCGTGCGCGGGATCGCACCGGGAAGCGTTCGCCGCGGGGCGCGAAACCGCAAGCGAGGGATCAACGCGTTTTATCACGGACTAGTGACGAAGGACTGATGACTCTACCGCTGATAAATCGGTAGGAACCCGTTGTCCATGAGCAGGATCGTCGCATTGATCGCGGTCACATAGACCGGGCCGACATGCGATTCTTTCCAGGAACCGTTCGCCGACTGCTGCCGCAGAATTTCGCGGAAGATGTCGGGCGAGTACTTGCCCCATTCGCCGTCGCCGAGGCGGTACATCACCTGCGAATAGTAGAAGTGTGTGTAGTGCCAGTGCCCGAAGAACTGGTTGTTGTTGCGGTTGTCCTTGATGTTCTTCTCGCAATATTTCAGCAGCCGCTGCGCGAACTCGTCCTCGAATTCTCCCGCATTGAACAAGCACGCGATGGCCGCCGCGGTGATGGGGGGCCGTGAACCGCCGCCGCGGATGCTGTACTGCACGCCGCCGTCGGTCGCTGTGCATTTCTTGATGTACTCGACGGCTCGATCCACCACTTCCTTCGGGACCGGAATGCCCGCGTTGCGACAGGCCCGCAGGCCCTGCACCTGGGTGACACACGTCGAGCCTTCATCGAAGTTGTTGCCGTCCTTCGCGGAAACGTAGCCCCACCCGCCGTCAGGCGTCTGCGCTTCACCGCAGAACTGCACGGCTTTCGTGAGGACTTCTTTCAGCTTCTCGCGCCGCCGGGCGTCCTCTTCTTCCCCAAAGACCTGCGACAGGAACAGCATCGAGAAGCCGTGGCCGTAGGTGTAGTGATAGTCGTTCATGAAGCCGATCAGGCCGTTGGGCTGGGCACACTCCAGCAGATAATCGACGGCGAGCGCGATCTTTTTGGCATAGCGGCCGCGAGTCGCCGTGCTGCCTTCGCAGAGCATCGCGTTGCCGGCCAGTGCGGTCATCGCCACGCGGTATTGCTGGCCGTTGGCTTCCCAGTACCCTTGCCGGTGCTGTTCCGCGGCGAGCCAGTCCAGCGCCTTGAGGGCCGCGACTTTCGCCTTCGGATCTTTCGGCACCGCCCACGCGGGGGATGCCAGACACGTCCCCAACAGCATCGCCACGACAAATCGACCGAACATTCTGCGACTCCTTCCCGCATTCCTCGACACATCCACTGTAACGCCGGGCGTGGTCGGACTGAAAGGCGAAATGCGGGAAAGGCGATCCGCAGATTTCGCAGATTTGCACAGACTGAAATGCTCCGGCGAAGAGATAAAGAGAAGAATGCTTGAAGAGGAATTCTCTCTTGAAATCTGCGTCCCTCTGCGAAATCTGCGGATGAACCCTCCTCTGCGGTTACCGCTTCCCTCGGACAGTGATCGTCAGCCCGTCCACTTCCGCGACAGCGTTGACCGATCCCAGCACGGCCTGCAAAAACTCCGCGATCGTCGCTTTCTGCACCTGAATGGAAACCGCCCGGTCAAGGTCGGCACCGGCGGCATCGAGAGAGTCCTGATCGAGCACGATCTCCGCCCCGCTCTTCTCCAGTTCGTTCAGCACAGCACGGGCCGGGACGTTTTTCTCATTGAGGGTAAACCGGCGCTGGGACAACGCGGTGGGTGCCGGAGCGTCGCCTCGTCCCACGCGATTCGTGCCGTTGGAGAGCGTTCTGGCGATCTGTTCGTGATCTTCCACGCGGCCCCGAACAACGAGATCGTTTTCTCGCGCCGTGATCGAGAGTTCCGGCCAGCGGGCCTGCCAGTCGTCCCGCTGGCTCGCAACCGTCGCCTTGCCGCGCGGTGGGTAAGTTCGTTCGATTAATTCCGGCTCGTGCCAGTCGATGAGCGTGATCCGCCGCGATTTTGTATCGCATGTCCACCCGAGATCGAGTTGAATCAGCACCAGCGCGAGTGCTTCCACCACGGTGACACTCGGCAAGGTCGCGCCGGCCCACAGATCATGCGGAATGCGTTCCGGGTTTTCGACACGAATGTTGTAGACCTCTGCGATCTGATCCACGATCTCCCGCGGCGACGTGAGATCGTCCCAGGCGATCGTTTTGCGGACGAGAGTCGGGCGTTTCGCCGCATCGGGCGAGAACTCGCGTTCGGCCTGCACGATCAGCGTCCGGAGCCAGCGGGCACGATCCGGCGGACCGAAGTACGCGACGTTCTCCGTGAGAACAAACTCCGCGCCGACGGACTCGGCGAATCGGCTCAGTCCCGACCGCAGCGACTCCTGTCGCACGGTGAATGCGACCGTCTGATTCGGATCGATGCGTCGGTCCAGAATAACCGCGAGATGCCGTTCCGGCCCGAGCTTGCGGAGCATGTCCCGTAATTCGGCGTTCTCAAAGACCGCGGTCAGCGGACGGTCCCACTCGACGGCGGCCTTCGGGCCCGTGATCCACGGATCGGCCGCTAAAGTCACCGCGAGCAGCAGAACTGATGTCATCACGTCACTCGCCCATAAATCAACCCAGGGATGGCCATCCCTGGGCTTCTGCTGTGGATCAGGGTCGATTTTCCGCGTTTCTTGTCACGGGAACGCATGGTAGCATGAATTTCTCTGCCCGTTCGAGTCCGTTCCCGCTGACTCTGCCGTGAAACAAGGTTCCGCATACGATGCTTCCGACGCATGCTGTTGGTATCGATCTGGGAACGACGTATTCCTGCATCGCGTATCTGAACGACCATGGCGAGCCGGTCACGATTCCAAATCGTGATGGCGAACTCTGCACGCCGTCGGTCGTCATGTTTGATGGAAACCAGGCCATCGTTGGCACCGAGGCGCTGCGAAATTCCGTGCGGACCCCTGACCGCGTGGTAATGCACGCCAAGCGTCACATGGGGGATCTCAAGCATCGCTGGAATGTCGGCGGGAACTCGTATTCGCCGATTGATATTTCCACGTTGATCCTGCGACAACTCCTCGCCGATGCGAAAGAGCGGATCGGCGATGTCGAGCGGGCAGTGATTACCGTCCCGGCTCAATTCAGCGACGTTCACCGGCAGGCAACGGCGGAAGCCGGACGCCGCGCGGGCCTTAAACATGTCGACATCATCAACGAACCTGTGGCGGCGGCGCTCTGCTTCGTGCTCGGCACTGAGGGGATCTGGTTCACGGAACTCGCTACCGGCCAGACCATCATGGTGGTCGATCTCGGCGGCGGCACCTTCGACCTGTCCCTCGTGCGGTATGAGAAGAATTCCGTGCGTGTCATCGCCAGCGGCGGCGATCTCTACCTCGGCGGTCTCGACTGGAACAACCGTCTCGAGAAGGCGATCTCCAAGCAGTTCAAGCAGGAGTTCGGTATCGATCCGAGCTTGGACCGGGAGAGCAAACAGGCGCTGATGCTGGAAGTCGAGCAGGCCAAGCGGAGCCTGTCGGTGCGACCGAAGGCGGCGCTGACGTGTCAGGCCGGTGGTCAGCGCAAGACTTACCAGGTGGAACTCGAACAATTCGAACGGCTGACGAAGTCGCTCGTCGATCAGATGGAAGTCCTGACGAAAGGACTTCTCGCCGAGAACAAGATGGGATGGGCGAAGGTTGATGTCGTCCTCACGACCGGTGGTTCTTCCCGAATGCCGATGGTCCGCCGGATGCTCAAAAGTCTCAGCGGCCGGACCCTCAACACGTCGCTGTCGCCGGATCAGTCGATTGCTCACGGTGCAACGTATTACTCGGGGATGCTGCTCGCGAACAATGCGTTTGCCAAGTCAATTCTTAACCCGCAGGCGGAAGCACGGCTCAAACAGTTCAGGCAGCAGAGCGTGAATGCCCGGGCACTGGGCATTCTCGTACAAGATGAAGAATCCGGACGGCGAATGCCGCACTACCTGCTTGCGGCGAACACCCAGTTGCCGGCGGAAGCGACCCAGACCGTCGGCACTGTCATCCCGAATCAGCGACGAGCCCATCTCTACGTCGTGGAAAGCGGGACCGCCGCTGACGCCGAGTACGTCGAACTGGGCACGTGTCGCATCGACCCACTACCCGCCGGATTGCCGGAAGGCTCCGAGATCGAAGTCACCATCCGTTATGACGAGCAGGCCCGCGTGCATGTTTCCGCGAAGGAAATGCAGACTGGGCAGATCGCTCACGCCGAGATCGTGCGGCCGGAAAACCTGATGGTCAGCACCATCAGCGAAGAAAGCGGCGACGCGGATATCGCGGTGAAAGGACAGCCCGGACACAAACCGATTCTCTCCCCCGCCACGATTGCCAAGCCCGTTTCACAAGCCCCGGCTCCCGACGACGAAGCGTTCGACGAACCGATCCCCTTGTGCGACGATTGCGGCGAGGCGCTCGACAACCGCGGCAAATGTCCGAAGTGTCAACCGGCGAGCGGACCGGCCCGTCGTCCCGGCGGTGATGCCCGTCCGAAAGCCCGCGGCGTGCCAACTCCTGCACAACGACCCGCCGCGCGACCGCTGCCGCCGATGCCGTCGGATGACGAGATCATCGAGTTGAACCCGCCGCCGGTCGGGCGTCCCAAAGCCGTGGCCCCGTCTTCCGTCCAGAAACCGAAGGTGAAGGCCCCGCCGCTCGCCAATCCCCCGCCGCGTGCGCAGGCGGAAAAGGCGGGTGAGGAAGAGTTCTGGAAGATGCCGCATCCGAAGAAAAAGTAACGTCGAACAAGCCCAGAGCGCCAGCGACGGGTCCTCCGTTTCACGATTCCATCCAGAACCCGTCGCTGGCGCTCCGGGCTCGTATCAAGACGACATCTCTCTATGCGCATTGATCGGATCGATCTCTATCACGTCGCCATGCCGCTGATCTATCCGTGGCGGACCGCCTACGGCGAAGACGCGACCATTGAATCGGTGCTATGTCGGCTCACAAGCGGTTCGCTCACGGCGTGGGGAGAGGCGTCGCCGCTGGCGGCACCGTGTTACAGCCCGGAATGGGCCGGCGGAGTGTTTGCCGTCTGTCGCGACTGGTTCGGCCCGGCGCTGCTTCATCAGGACATTGATTCCGGCGACGCGCTGCAGCAACGACTGTCGCTATTCAAAGGCAATCCGTTCGGCAAAGCGGTGTTCGACACCGCGTGGTGGAATCTGGAAGCCCAGCGGACCGGAAAGACGGTGTCGCAGTTGTTGGGCGCAACGCGCGATTCGTTCCCCGTTGGGGCCGACTTCGGCGTGATGGATTCCGTCGATGATCTTTTGCCGTGTGTCGCCGATGCGGTGGCGAAAAACTTTCGACGGACGAAACTGAAGTTTCGCCCCGGCTGGGATCTGCCGATGCTCCGCGCCGTGCGCGACGCATTCCCGAGCGCGGTCATCCACATCGACTGCAACAGCGGTTACCGGCTCGACGATCTCCCGATGTTTCAAGAAATCGACGAGTTGAATCTCGCGATGATCGAACAGCCATTGCGGCATGACGATCTGGTGGATCACGCGACGTTGCAGCGCGCGATCACCACGCCGGTGTGTCTGGACGAGAGCATCAGTGGATTACCGCACACGCAGCAGGCTTTGGCGCTGAAGTCCTGCCAGTACGTGAACATCAAACCCGGCCGTGTGGGGGGGCTGACGATCGCGAAGAAGATTCACGATGCATGCCAGTCCGCAGGCATTCCCTGCTGGGTGGGTGGCATGCTGGAAAGTGCGATCGGCGTGCAGACGTGCGTCGCGCTGGGATCGCTCCCCAACTTCACTTACCCCGCGGATATTTTCCCGAGCGCCCGGTTCTACACCGAAGACCTCGCCGACCCGGCGATTGAACTGATCACCGACGCCGAAGGTTGCCCCGCCGTTGCAGTACCGAAACGACTCGCGGAACCGGTGCCGTTACGCCTGGAACGCTGCACAAGGCAGTACGCGACTTTGAAGTAGCCGGAAGCCCAGCCTTTCTTAAGG
>DASRYX010000244.1:0-2176 GCA_035686985.1 Planctomycetaceae bacterium
AGGAGTTGCCGGGAAAGATCGTGACGCTGGAGATTCTTCGCGGCGGGGCGACGAGGAAGATCGAGATCGAGCTGGGAATGCGGTGGGATTGAGCGGATGGGTCAGGCTCCGTCGTGTCTCGCGGATTGTCCTGTCCCGATCCATCGAACTCACTCGTGGATGGCGTAGACTGAAGTGAGTTTCGTCGCTGACCTTCCCGCGCTCGCACGATTTGCATGTGGACCCGCCTGATGTTTCGCCTGGCCGCGCTTGTCATTGCGGGGCTGTGCATTCAGGCGGCGCTGGACGCCTGGGGCATCGGGTTAAAGACGGGATCGCTGGCGGCGCGCGGGGCGGCGATCGCCGTTGGCGTCGTCGGGCTGTGGTCCGGACTGTCGGCGCTTGCACCGGTGCTCATCAGTGGTCCCTTACGACGGGTCGGGCCCCTGGTGCGACTCTGGAAGGGACTTCAGCGGCAAGAGGAAGCCTCGTCGTCCATACCGGTGGCGTTTCAGCGGAGGATGGTGGGATTGAGCGCGGCGCTCGTCGCCTGGGGCTGTGTCTGCTTCGCGGCGAACGTGTTCGGAAATGCGCTGGGCCCCATCCCGGTGTCTGTCGATGACCAGGGGGCGTATCTGGAGCGTGCGCGGCAGATTCAGGATCCGAACGGGTCGTTCTTCACGTTGCCGCGACTCTTCAACGATCTTCGTTCCGGCCGGTTTCGCGAAGACAACCGGCATCCCTTGTATCTGGGTCTGCTGGCGATTGATCCGCGTGAAGAATGGGGCCGCACGCTGTCGTGGACGTTCGGAATCGCGGCGTTCGTGACGGGGATCTGGATGGTGTGGCGGCGATTCTCTCCATTGGCGGCCGGCATCTTCGCGATCGCCGCGGGGATCAACCACAACCTGGGCGAGTTCTCGGTGATGGTGGTGTGCGAGACGCTGCTGATCTGGCTGGTCTCGCTGTCGTACTTCGTGCTGCTGCCGCCGCTGTCGGCCAGTCGTTCACTGGGACGAAAGCGGTTCCGTGTCCTGACAGCATCCGCCCTTCTCGGGCTCGCGTGGATGACCAAGGGAACGGGACTGGTGTTCTATGCAGTGTTCCTTGTGTGGCTGGCGTGGCAATGCCGGCCGCGGCGCGAGGACGAGATTCCGGCGGCCGTTGAAGAACAAGCCGTGATTTCCCTGGTGGAGGCATATCCCGTCCGGCAGTGGATCCTGGCGATGATCTGCGGCGTTGTGGGATTCGCCGTTGTTTCCGCTCCGCTGATCGAACGGAATACCAGGGTGTTCGGGAACCCGTTTCACAACGTCAACTCGCTGCTGCTGTTCGCGGACGACTACAGCGAGTTCGACAACATGCTCAAAGGAGAGGTGACGCCGCGGGAGGCCGCGGAGGAATACTGGCGGACGCATACGGTGGGCCAGATGGTGGATCGCGAACTCCACGGCCTGGTGTGGGAGGCGTTTATCATGCTGCGGACGCTGGGTCCGCAGGGGCTGGATGATGGGCGGGTGCTGTTCGGTGCGCCGTTGGCCGTGTGCTGCGTGATCGGATTGTGGTTTGAACGCCGGCCGGCAAAGTGGTTGCTGGCGGGATGGGTCTTTGCGTCGTGGGTGATGTTTGCGTGGTACGTGCCGATCGCGGCGGGGGACCGGTTTCCGATCCCGCTCCTGTTGCCGGTGCTGGGACATGCGGCGGATGGGCTGGCGCGGATCGTGCGAATTCTGAGGATGCCTCTGACAGATGAGCCCGTCGCAGCGATTGAGCTGCCATCCGAGTCTGGAACCCGGTTGGTTGATGATCCATGACTTCGCAGTCGGTCATCGGTTGTCTGTTGGGGACGGCCGTCGGCGATGCATTGGGCCTTGCGTATGAAGGACTCCCGCGGCAGCGGGCGGCAAAGCTGCTTGGGCCACCCGACCGCTTTCGATTGTTCGGAAGGTGGGGCCTGGTTTCTGACGACACAGAACATGCTTGTCTCGTTGCCCAGAGCGTGATTGCGTCCGGATGCAATCCGCAGCAGTTCGAAAGACAACTGGCCCGCCGGCTGAGGTCTTGGTTTCTGATGCTGCCCGCAGGAATCGGGCTGGCCACACTGAAAGCATGCCTGAAGCTCTGTATCGGCCTGTCACCGTCGCGGAGCGGCGTGCGGTCGGCAGGCAACGGAGCGGCGATGCGGGCAGCATCAGAA
>DASRYX010000245.1:0-3729 GCA_035686985.1 Planctomycetaceae bacterium
CCCCACACCGATTGTCATGACGACCACCGAGCCCGCCGATCCACGCCGAGGGAGCATTCGCGACGGCGGGCTCGGTGGTCGTCATGACAATCGGTGTGGGGAAATGGACGCGTTATCCTGTGAATCGAGGAAACCGACGGCGAAACTTGATCCGAAGTCCCGAGCGGAGAGGAGACCCGGCCGATCACGGACCGGGCTCCCCTTCCCTTGGCAGGTCCGTTGCGATCAGGCGTCGGATTCGACGCGCGACTGCGGCGGACGACGCGCATCATCGCGCTCTTCGTCACCGTCGTCATCCTTCTTGTTCTTCGGCTTTTTCTTCGCGGGCTTTTTGGTCGGCTCGGGCAACTGGTTGTCCTTCGGCGCATTCGCGTCCGGAACAATCATCGGCGTCGGCGATTCGTCCGTCTTGTTGATGACCGCCGTATCCGGTTCCGCGCACAGCGACTGAATCGATTCCTGCACATCACGTTGCGTGAAGCAGGAGCCCGCTGTCCAGGCTCCGCAACTGTGGTGACCATTGATGGAATAACTCTGGTCGAGGCTGCGGATGGCGTAGGAAAAATCTTTCAGTTCGCCGTCCACCGCGTTGGACGCCACGGACAGCCCGGCGACAGCCCCCAAAACGGCGACGGTTCCCACCGTCACGACCTCGGCCGAAAGAATGGCCCCTTGGTCGTCATTCCATAACATCTTGAGCACGTTCATGTTAATTAGATCCCTCTGCGGAGCCGGTCATCGCTGCCAGGATCGGTTCCGGTTGTAGCGGTTAAAGCGATGGTAGCGACGGTAACGATTGTACGGCCCTTTAAACAAGATGTAAAGATGGGTTGTTTGGAATGTTTGGGTCGATTTCTGTTTTGTGCCTTCCGAGAGCCGGCTGTTTCGACTTTTAAACAACGGAGCGACAGCCGTTTGCCTTAATCGCGGCGGTAGCTGGCCTCGTCGGCAGCCGTTAAACTGCGAGAGGAGACGGAGTTCCTCGTTTCGCGAAGTGTTGCGCTGCTATGGGTGAGATGATTTTGCTGGGGACTGGAACCAGCCACGGCGTCCCGGTTATCGGCTGCCGCTGTCCCGTGTGCCGGTCGGATGACCCGCGCAACAAGCGAACTCGCACGGGCGTGGCGGTCACCGCGGCGGAGGGAACCTTTCTGATCGACACCTCGCCGGAGCTGCGGATCCAGCTGCTACGGGAGAAAATCGATCTGGTGCACGCCGCGATCTACACGCACAGTCACGCCGATCATCTGTTCGGACTCGATGACCTGCGGCTGTTCGGCTACTACCTGAAACGTCCGGTTCCGCTGTATTGCGAAGAGATCGTCGAGCAGCAGATTCGGGCCGCCTACTGGTACGCCTTTACGCCGCCCGCTCCGGACCTGCATCAGGGGGCGATCCCGATGCTCGAGATCAAACGGATCGGCCTCGAACCGTTCGAACTGCTCGGGGAAACGGTGCGACCGATCCGACTATGGCACGGGAAACTCGGCGTGCTGGGCTTTCGCATTCGGGATGTCGCCTTCTGCACCGATGTCAGTCGCATTCCGGAAGAGAGCTTCCCGCTGCTGGAAGGCCTGGAAACACTGGTGATCGATGCCCTCCGCGATGCCCCGCATGCGACGCATTTCGGCATTCCCCAGGCGTTGGAAGTCGCCGAGCGCGTGCGGCCGCAGCGGACGTATCTGACACACATGTCCCATCATCTGGATTACGCCGCCACCAACGCGCGGCTGCCGAAAGGTGTCGAGCTGGCTTATGATGGGCTGCGGATTCCCCTCTAAAACCTCGCTCTTCCCGAGAAGGCCGGACGATGGCTCGCGCTGAAGCTGCCGCGCTCTGTTATGGCGAACTGGCCTGCCTGTCACAGGAACGGTCGCAGCCGTTAATGCGAGACCGCTTCCTGCTTCTCGCGGCGGCGGCGGCGTGTCGCGCGGGCTGGCCGGAAGTCGCCGAAGAATGTCACGGCCTGCTCAGGACCTTCGCACCACAGCATCAGGCGGCCCGATTCGTCACCATCGCGGACGGTCTGCGCGACGCCGAATTCGCCAAGGTGGTCCAGCATTGGGAGCGGTTCTGTCCGATGGAACGGGCCGAAATGCTACTGACCGAGTTAGGAACGGCAGATGTTCTCGACGCGGACGATCCTGATGCAGCGGAGGCGCTGCTGCAGCGACTCCAGAGAACATTTCCTGTCAGCGGATGATGCTGCCGTCACGCGGCGGCGTCACCGACAAGCGGCGTTTGTTCGTCGGCTTTGCATCGGCTTCACGCGGCGCACTGTTTTCTGGCGTGGTGATCAACGGCGTCCGGCGATACGGCACGAACATCTTCGCCCCTGCCGCCGGTGCGGGAGCCGGTTCCTGCTTAGCGACATCGTTCACGGCTGGCGCAGTCTCGCGCGCTGGCTTTGTCGCACCGACCGCATCCGGGATGAGCAGCGTCATTCCCGGTTGAACATCGTTTGGGTTTCGTAACCGGTCGGTGTTCGCCTGATAGATGTCTTCATAACGCTGTGCACTTCCGAGATATTTTGCGGCGATGGACGACAAGGTCTCGCCGCGCTGCACGAGATGCTCACGCGGGGCGTTAGGCGTCGGTGCTGACGATGATGCGATACTCGTCGTTTCATCAAGGGACATGTCTTCGCCACCGGCGATAGGCTCGGGAACTAACCCGGCTCCATCCTGCGGTTCGGGAAACTCATCGCCGCCTGCGGTGTCGGTGATGTTGTTTTGCGGCGGCTGTGCGGCCGCGGCGTCCGCTTCCAGATACGGGGCACGACTCTGCGTGGCGATGCTGCGATCCAACTCGGCGGCGGTCTTCAGTTCCGGCAGCGCGGGGGTCGGCAGCGGGTCATGGCGGAAAAAGAAAGCGGCCACGACCCCAACCAGCAGAATACCCAGTGCCAATCCCAGCTTCTGATCCCGTGGCATGATCTGCTCCCCTGTCGATGGCCCGTCAGCGACTTCAAGACGAAGTCGGGGCGCAAAGCGACAGATCGGTCATCGGCAGAATCTGCCGGTCGGCGGGAGCGAAACTGCGATTCTTTGGTCAATTCCTGACCAGAACCTGAACTGAGGGGGGATCGTGTCGAACGTGCGGGCCGTGCGGGATTCGTGAAAGTATTCCGAAATCCGACCGCCTCAATGACCGTTCGTCCCCGTCAAACACTCAAACCGTCGCAACCGCCTGCGAGACCGGTTCCCCGACCGTCGACACGACCTGCAGGTCGGAGCGCTGGCTGAGATCGATCAGTTCCGTACGAGGCAACGGCCCGGACAGGTCCACGACTTCGACCACGGGCTGAGCAAAGCGGTCCCGATTTCCCCGGATGACGCGACCCTGCCGGCCGTCACTCAGCTGCACCATCGATCCGAGTGGGAACAGCGAAACCGCGTGCAACAAGCCGCGCACCGCCGCGGGATCAAAGTATCCCTGGCGTGTGGCGAACAAGAGTTTCTCGACGGCTTTGTACGGCGGCAATCCCTGACGGAAGGACCGCGGCGAGACCATCGCGAGAAACGTGTCCGCCACGGCGGCAATGCGGGCCAGCGTGTGAATCTGCGAGCCCTGCCGTTGTCGCGGATAGCCGGTTCCGTTCAGTCGCTCGTGCATCTGATACACGACCATCTTCGCCCCATGCGGCACGTTCCGGCTGCGGTTGAGCAGATCCGCGGCATAAATTGGATGTTTCTGCAGTTCCAACCGCTCGGACACCTGGAGCGGACG
>DASRYX010000246.1:0-12259 GCA_035686985.1 Planctomycetaceae bacterium
GACGCAGGACGTGCAGGCTCAACTGGGCAACGCGATCAGCAACAACTCGGCACTGTTCTTCGATAACGGCCTCAACGTGAATGGCAACGCGATCGTTGACGGTCAACAACCGGCGGCGGGTTTCAACTTTTCCATCATTGATGCCGAGGCGGCGCAGAAGCCGGCGGAGCAGGCCGCTAAGCAAGCTCAGGACTCGCTCAAAAGCAGCGGCAATCTCGATGCCCGCAACGCCTATCGGGCCCGCAACGAAGGCCAGCTGTTGGATCTCAATAAGGAGATCGCCGGTAAGAAGCTGCAGCAAAAAGGACAGTCCTTCGGGGTTCAGCCCGCTGATGAGTTCACGCAGCGCCGTTCCTTCCAGGAAGATCGGTTCCTGGGAGATCGCGCGTCGTCACGATTCAATCGCGGTGACAATTCCGGCTCCGGGGCGGACCACCGTTTTGGGACCAATACGAACCGCCCGGCGGTGTCGGCGAACGGGGATATGCTGCCCGAGTTATCTTCGTCCGCCGGCGTTGGTGTCGGCGGGGCGATGGGCGGCGGTGGCCTGGGCGGCTTCGGCCCGATGAACGGCCGAGGCCTCATCGCCGCGGATGACATGGTGCAGCTCTGGGCCGATGGCGGCCAGGCCGTGCAACTCGGTGGCGAATGGAAACAGACCGGCGGGTTATCGCTCGCGATGCCGTTGCCGACCAGCGGGCAGAAATTGGTGTTTGCCAAATCGGGTGGGGATGCACGGCTCGCGTTGCTGGTCCGTCCGCGACGGGTGCTGTCCCTCACGCTGGGATTGATCTGGACGATCTGCTGCTTCGCCTTGGCGGCCGCGTTCTTCGTATCCGGTCGGTCTGCACGGTTGCGTAGGTTTGTCCCGGTCACGATCGCGCTGCTGGCCGCAGTCGGCGTGGTCGTGCTTGCCGGTCCGTTGAGCGTCATCGCCTTCGTGGTCTTCTTCATCGCCGCTCTGCAGGTGGCCTGGATGTATCGGCAGACTTCGGCGGTGTGATATCGTCACGGCTGACGACCGGCTGAACGGGACGAGCCTTCACAACGGAAATCTGATGCGGGCGACGCTGATTCGACAATGGTTCCTGTGCGCTCTGGCGGTGATGCTGGCCGGAGGCTTGATCGCCGGTTGTTACTTGCCCGCGGTTTTTGTCGAACAATTTCTCGATGCGATTCATCCTGCCGGGACCACGGCCGTCGTTCTGTTCCTGATGTCATTCAGCCTCGATACATCGCGACTCCGGGACACGCTGCGCGATCCGCCGGCAGTGCTCTGGGGGGCGGTCGTCAACATGGGACTGACGCCGCTGATCGCGTGGCCGCTGGCGATTCTGCAGGCGCGACCGGATTTCTCACTCGGACTGATGGTCGCGGCGATTTCCCCCTGCACCTTGGCAACGGCGTCGGTCTTCACCCGCCGCGCGGGCGGCAACGATGCCATTTCACTGCTGGTGACGCTGCTGACCAACTGCGCTTGCGTCGTCGTCTCGCCGCTCTGGCTCGGCGTCATTCTGTCCGAGAACTCGTCGCTCGATCTTACGGGCATCATGAGCAAACTCGGGGCGTGTGTGCTGCTCCCCACGTTACTCGGACAACTCGCCCAATGGCCGCCAGCGGGACAGGCACTCTCGCGGCGTCATCGCGGAGTGATCAACTTCGTGTCGCAGTGCCTGGTGCTGCTGCTGGTCCTCATCGCGGCCATGCGGGGCGGCCTGATGCTGCGCGATCAACCGTCTTCACCGGCAGTGTTCGCACTCGTATGGTTATGTGGCTCGTGCATTGCGGTTCACGCCGCCAGTCTGGCGATCGGCTGGGTGGGAGCCCGTGCGCTACGGGCTCCGCTCGCCGATACCATCGCCGTCGCGTTTGCGGGAAGCCAGAAAACGCTGCCGATTGCGCTGTTCATCGCGACGCAACCGGTGATCACTCAGCAGGATGTCCCGCTGATCACGTTTCCGTTGCTCGCCTTTCACGCTGGTCAGCTGTTGCTCGATGCGATGCTCGCTGACCGCTGGGCGGGCCTCACCCGGGTTCAATCTTTGTCGGAACCGAGATAAGACCGGTCGAGTCCCAAAATGATGCGCAGTGAAATCGCGGCGATTCCCACGGCAAGTCCGATCATGATGGCCCGCTGGCCGGCCGTGGTGAAGACGGCCATGATGACGCCGGTGAGACCGGGCAGCGTTAACGCGGACAATGATTCCGGCATCCAGCTGGTGAGGGCCGTTCCGGCATAAGTCCGGCCGAGGAGTACGATGAACGCGGTGGCGAGCAGCAGCATGGCTTCTACATTCTTCGCGCGGAACGCACGGAACGCCGCGGAGGCGACATAAAACGCCAGCAGCGAGAACATCGTCGCAATGATCGGCGACATCACGTATTCATACAGCCACCAGATGCCGCCCCCTTCGTCCATGTACGAGCCCGACCACGGATGATCGGGATACTTCGCCGCCGCCGGAACGCCAATCTTCAGCAGTCCGACGATGACGGTGACGAAGAACGCGATCAGCGTCACCGCGGAGAACCCCCACCCGGCCTGTTGATGGGCCACCTTCTTGAGATGATGCAGGCACAGATTGGTGCCGCCGATGAGAAATGCGATCGCCGCGAGAATCGTGAACCAGATCTCCGCGGTCTGCTGCCACTTCTGCGCGGGCGGGATAAAGAACGCGAGAATCATCACTGTGCCGCTGACGCCGGCAATGACGGCGGGGATCGTTCGCCTCATCACGCCTCTCCCTTGTTCAGAATCACTTCGCGGAAGTATTCATTCATCGTCGCGCCGGGACTGTTGGGTTGCAGTGCGGCCCATGTCGCCAGCAGGCATCCGCCGAGGAGCAACGCCGCCGCAAGCACTTTGCCGGCGTCCTGCCCTTTGAGTGTCCCGAGCTGCTGCGGTTCCCGCGACAGGTACGCCGAGGCCGCGAACAGCTCTTCGCCAATCAGAGTGTAATCGCACGCGGCCACAAAGAACGGCAACTGCGGTGCCTCAGCCGTGCCGGCGATTTGAATCGCGCCGACACCGTTTCCGGTCTCCGCCAGCAACAACGATTCCGCAAAGAACTTGCCAAGGAAAAAACACGCCGCCGGTTTTTCGCGAGTCATCCATCCGCAAACATAGGCGACGTATCCGAACTGCTCGTCGGTGACGTAATAGATCCGATCGGGATTGAAGCTTTCGGGGCGTCCGGCTTCCAGACACGCGGCTTCGCAGCTTTCCTGAGCCGCCGTCATCACGAGCGATCGCGACGTGGGGACTTCCAGGGCGGCGTCATATTCTGCCGCCGTCTTTGCCACTTTCGACAGCACGGTCAACCCCGCGACCGTTTCAATCTGATCGAGGTCCATCAACCCCGGCACGAACAGCATCGGTCGGCCCATTTCGGTCGCGCGACCGACCGCTTCATCCAGCGCGGTCAACGCCGCAATCGGCCGGACGTAGAGTCCCATGCCGCGCTTGGCGAGTTCCGTGCAGACGATGACGGAACCGCAGATGAACGCCACGATCCCCCCAAACCACAACCGCCGGGTGTCGATCCAGTTCATCACCGGCTGCATGGCTTCTGTCGATTCTACGGCAGCGGATTTGTCACCATTGGTGCTCACCGTGATGACTCGATAACGATACCTTTTGCCGGGCTCACAGTTCGTGTCCTCGAAGCGATCATTTCCCGCCGGGATGTTCGCAATCGATGACCATTCCGTGTCGCCCGATTGTCGAGCGATTTCGTATTGCATCACATGCTTCGGCTGCACATCGGGTGCGTCATCGGCGGATAACGTCCACGTGACGATCAATCCGTTGGCGGCGTCGTTCTGCCGGTCTTTTACGACGAGGTCAGTTGGTGGGGCGATGTCCGCGGCGACGACACACGAAGTCCACGCCGCCAATATGAGAACAACACTCATCAACCTCGATCCCATCCTCTGCGGGGTATCGAGTCGAGCAAAAAAAATCGGATTTCTCATCACCTATCCTTCGATGAGTTCCACATTCGCGCGTGGGACGGTCACTGTGTCGCCACGGGCGAGTTTCACCGAGACCACGCGCGCTTTCGATTCCGAGGCCAGCATTGCGGGTTCGGAAGGCAGCGCGGCGACCGTCCCGAGCGAGCCGAACTCTGGTTCCCGGATCACGCGCACCGGCGCACCGATGACGAGTTGACCTTCCTCGTGATTCTTCTCGGGTGGCTTCATCAGCGGCGTGTCGCGCGGAATGAGAATCTCCGGCCGCAAGACGCCGGCCCGAATCTGCGTGGTCCCATTGATCGACGCGGGCTGGCCGACGTGTCGTCGCAAAAGATCGAACGTGCGGTGGGCCATCGCGATGTCGCCGAAGCCTTCAGTGATGACGATCGTCAATCCGATGTGCTCATTGCCGGTGATCGCCACGCCGAGATCATAACCCAGGATTTCGCGCAGATCCTGATCGTCAATGCCGCCCGAGACGACCGCGGCCACGCCGAGTTGCTGAGCTTTGCGGATCGCCGTCTGAGTCACGCGCCGGCCACCGATCACGATCTTGCCGCGGAGATCATTTCCGGTCAATTCTTTCTCGGTGAGGTCCTGATCCGGTGTGGAACAGACGCAATGGATTGTTCCATATGCTTCCCCGCCGATTCCGAAGATGCCCTGAATCACCGCAGCGTCGGCTTCAATCACTGCCCCTTCGTTCGGAATGACTTCCGCAACAGTCCCCGTGAGGTACGCCCGCACCTGCACACGCAGCGGTTTGCCGCGCACGATCATCATGCCAGTGACCGTCGAGACCGATTCCACAGTCCCCGCGACCGGGGCTTTCACTTCGGACGAAAACAGCCCAAATAACCCCTTCGATTGCGCCACGATCTGACCGACGTTGATGACATCCCCGGCTTTAATCAGCAGATGCTTCGTCAGTTCCCCTGCGGGAACACCGAGCAGCTTGGCAATATTCACCGGCGTCGCATCGCCGGGCATCGCGGTTTCGGCGATGACATCTTCCGCCTGCACCTTCGCCCCGACCGTGACACGAACCTCACCCGCAATCGGCAACACACGCCGACAACGCCACCGCGTCCACGGCGTGACTTTCAATCCGGGCGTGTAACCTTGAGCCATGATGAGGGCAGTGGGCAATAAGGAGTGGGCAGTGGGAAAACAACGTTGACACGAGCCCGGAGCGCAAGCGACGGGTTCTTTGAATACGATAAAGAACCCGTCGCTTGCGCTCCGGGCTCATCAGGGATACATCGCGACAGTCTTATTCCATTGTTGAACCTGTTTCTGACATGCGATTCGATCCTCCGGCAATGACAACGGGCGGCCGCGCGTGTCGAAAATCACCCCGACGGTGCCCCCGTGGATCGTCGCTTCGTGGCGTTTGCCGGGGCCGCTGCCGACGTCGAAGCCGCGGGCGGGTTCCAGCACGACGGTTGCCGTTTCACCGACGCCGAGCGGCCAGTGCAGGAGTTCGCCATATTTCGCTTCGCCCTGGGCCTGAACGCCGCCGGTGAACTGATACTTGCAGCACGTTTGCCCGGGTTTGCCGGTTCCTTTCGGGGCAATGCACGTGCCGAGGTAGATCAGACAGTCGCGCTCGAAGACCTGCATTGCCGCCTGCGGGTGGACCTGGGCGAGAACGCCGAGGTGCGGCATCATGAAGATGCTGTCCTTGGCGAGCCGCGTGATGCCTTCCGGCTCGAAGGCATCGATGAGCATCATCGCCGTCTGCACCATCCGCGGAGCATGCGACAACACACCGCCGGACGCGACAAGCAGATCAAGCCGCATGTTGTCGATCAGCGATTCATCGCCGGACTTCTGTGAGAACGCATCGCCGACGGTGCGTTGTTTCTGCACTCCGGAGAGTCCCACCGCGAACTGTCGGTGTTGCACATAGGCCAACCGTAACGCTTCGCGCGAGACCGCCTGTTCGAACATCAGCGCATCGAGCGTCTGCGGGATGGTCGTCGGGCGGATCATCTTGTTCTTCACCCGGTTTCGCAGCTCGCGCTCGTCGCAATCGAACGGCACCCACCGCAGAATCTTGGGCAACGTTGCCTCCGCGCAGACGTTCGAGATTGAGTAACTCATCCCGAGATTGGCACTCACCGTGCGGTTGAACGCGCCATCAAACACGCTGAACACGTCGGTGGTCGCGCCGCCGATGTCGACACCGACGACGTTGATATTTTCCTGCCGCGCGATCGTCTGCAGAATCTCTCCCACCGCTCCCGGTGTCGGCATGATCGGCGCGTCGGCCCACGCCATCAGTTTCTCGTAACCGGGTGCGTGAGCCATCACGTGTTCGAGAAACAGGTCGTGGATCGCATCACGAGCAGGGCCGAGATTCTCGCGTTCCATTGTCGGCCGCAGGTTGTCGACGATCGACAACGCGACCTGATCTTTGAAAACGTCGGCGACGAGACTCGCGGCCTGGTTGTTCCCCGCATAAATCACCGGCATGCGGTATTGCCCGCCGAAGCGCGGTTGCGGTTTCGCGGGGGCGATGAGTTCCGCCATCTGGACGACGTGCGTGGTGGTGCCGCCGTCGGTCCCGCCGGAGACGAGAATCATGTCCGGGCGCAGATCGCGGATGCGCTGAATCTGTTCGTGCGGTTTACGTTTGTCGTTCGAGGCGAGGACATCCATCACGATCGCGCCGGCTCCGAGCGCTGCACGCTGGGCACTCGCGCCGGTCATTTCGCGGACAACACCCGCAACGAGCATCTGCAAGCCACCGCCGGCACTCGAGGTCGAGATGTAGATATCGCAGCCATCTTTGCCGTTGCTGGGACGGACAAGCACGCCGTTTTCATCGACCAGCTTGCGGCCGGCCAGCTCGCCGACCTCGGTGGCCGCGTTGATGACGCCCACGGTCACATCCGCCGCGGGTTCCTCCACGGTGGTCGGCGCTTCCCCGCGGTACGTCTGCCGGTAACCGCCGTCGATCTTCTCAATGAGGATCGCTTTGGTGGTCGTGCTGCCGCAGTCGGTGGCGAGAATCACGTTGAGCGAATTCGGATCGATCGGTCTCTTCGGGATCGCGGGGTGAGCCGTCATGGGCGGTCGCCTCCCGCTACGGGTTCACGGCCGTTCGCTGCCTGGAACGTGTTGACGACGAAATCCATGCCGCCGGGGCGCTCGAGCAGATCGGCCAGCACCTTCAGTCCTGCGGCGTTGGTGACTGCTGCGAACCACGGTTCGACAAACCGCAATGCCTGTCCGCTGAGTCCGCGCAAGGGGCGTGATGATTCAAGCATCACCAGCGCGGGCAACGTCATACGCCGACGAGCAATCTCAGCGCCGATACGTTCCACCAATTCGCGCTCGGCTGCCGTTGGCGTGAAACTGTCCACCGTCTCCATCGCAAAGGCATGTCGCAACCAGTTCCGCAATCCAAATCCCTTTGAAGGTGTGGAGTCGAGATCGCAGGATAGCAACTCGCATCGCGGATGGCGATTGAAACGCAATCGCGGACAAGATCGCCATGGGATCCGCTAAGGGGCGAGCGAAAGAACTCGCTCACCCGCGCAGAAAGACATCGCGGACGGCTTTGCCGTGGCCGTCTTCCGTCGGATAGAACGGGCGGCCTTCCACATCGAACGAGGTCTTCGGGCTGATCCCCATCGCGGTGAAAAATGTCGCGTGCAGATCGGTCACGCTGACGGGATTTTCGACCGCAACAAACGGTCGCTCGTCCGCCGACTTGCCATAGAGAAAGCCGCGTTTCATGCCGCCGCCGAACATCACCACGCTGCATCCGCCGGTGAAGTGGCGGTGCTGGCCGTAGTGTTTCATTTCCTGCAGCTTCTCGACCGGGAAAGTGGTCTGATCGTTCGCGTTCGAACCCGGTTTGCCTTCCATGATCATGTCACGGCTGAACTCGCTGGCGACGATGACCAGCGTGCGATCGAGCAGTTTTCTCGCTTCCAGATCGAGAATGAGTTGTGAGATCGCCGGGTCGATTTCCTGCTTCATGCGGACCAGCGTCTCGTGACCGTTGG
This sequence comes from Planctomycetaceae bacterium, assembly GCA_035686985.1. GTDB lineage: Bacteria > Planctomycetota > Planctomycetia > Planctomycetales > Planctomycetaceae > DSVQ01. The sequence goes on from DASRYX010000246.1 coordinate 7,995, forward strand.
CGTGCGTGTCCCAGTTGAGGAACGGCACGTACTCGGTGGTGACTTCCACGAACCGCGCGCCGTTCTCGACGAGCCGTCGCGCGAGCAGGCAGCCGTTGCCGAAACGGCTGTTACCGTAGCGCTCGCGGTCGGCTTTGTCTTCCCGTTCGAGATCAAATGCGGCTCGTTCGGGTGCGCTGAGCAGCCGATGCGCGTTGTCGATCGAGCGCAGATACGACTGCTGCTGGAAGTCGCTCATGCGGTCTTTGAGCGGGCTGTTCTTCAATAATTGTTGATGCAACCGGTAGCGCTTTTCGAAGCGGCCGGTGTCCATCCCCTTCGGCGGGCGGACCGACTGCGCGGCTTCTTCGGGGTAGGGCAGCACCATCGGGCCGAACTCACTGCCGAAGAACCCGGCGGTGGTGAATGCTTTCAGTTCTTCCGATTCGCCGACGCCTTCCAGCCGCTGGCCGATCGTGATGAACGGTGGCATCACGGGGTTGAGCGGTCCCAGCACGCGGGCCATCCACGCGCCGATGTGCGGGCATGCGACCGTCTGCGGCGGCACGTAGCCGGTGTGCCAGTGGTATTGATGGCGTGAATGGAGAATGCTGCCGAGATCGGGCAAGACGTGCGAGCGGATCAGCGTCGCCCGGTCCATGATCTGTGCGACGCGTTCCAGCCCCTGCGTGATCTTGATGTTATCGACGACGGTGTCGATCGCGGGGAAGGTGCTCTCGATGTCCTTCACGGGCACGCCGACTTCGAATGGCACGTAGCGTTTCGGATCCCACGTATCCGGCGCGGCCATCCCGCCGCCCATCCACAGCAGAATGCATGAATCGGCGGTCGCTGCGGGATTCGCGGCCGATTCTTCACCGAACAAACGCGGCTCGCGCATCGCCAGCGTGGCCGTACTAGCGGCAGCGAGTTGTTTCAGGAAGTCCCGCCGAACGATCGATACGGGCATGTGGGGGTCGATGTCGTGCATGGTGGTCTTCCGTAGCCCTGTCGCTCCGCGACAGGTGTGCCATTCTGGCGATCAGCATCTATTGAACAATCGGCTTGCCTGTCGCGGAGCGACAGGGCTACATCAAGTCAGCGGATTAATTGAAACTCCGGCAGCATCAACAACGTCCACAGCAAATCCGCGACGCCGGCTTCGGTGAGCGTGGGGCCGAGCGCGTCCGTCGCCACGCTCATCTCTTCCTTCGTCGGCGGACGTGACAAGGAGAACGTGTACAGCCACGGCACGACTTTGCCCGTGTCGTTGCCGTGCTGGTTGACGATGTTGGTCGCGCCCTGCCTGAGCAGTTCGGCGAGCGTCGGCGAGTTGTTGAGGTCCAGCGCTTCCAGCATGCTGAGTTCATTCGGCCGCATGGACACGATCTGATCGCGGTTCGGGCGACCGAGCGTGCGCTGCAGGAAGTCGGACTTGAGCAGCGCTGCACGGATCATCGGCTGCGGTCCGGAAATGCCGTGCGCGAGTCCGGCCGCGAGATCTTTTTCGACCCGACTGGCCCAGATTTGCGGATTGGCAGCAAGCGCAACGGGGGCCCAGTCGGTGGGTTCTTTCTTGAACTTGCCTTTGCCATCTGGCTGCGATTTCGTCCACTGCCATGTCTCGTCTGTAGCGAGCGATTGTGATTTGTCGGTTTCGAACTGCCATCGCGCTTCGAAAAACACCGCCGCGGGATTCGGAGCATTCCCGGCGTTCCTGGCGACAATCACGAACTCGTTATCGCCCTTCTTGAGGACGTTTTCGAGCGAGACGCTTTCTACCTGTTCCCAGTTGTCGCTGTTCGCGATCTTCTGACCGTTGACGAACAGCGTGAAGGAATTGTCGGCGGTGATGACGGCTCCGGCCCGCACCGGTGCAGCGTCGAGCTTCACTGTCTTGCGAACGGTGATGGTTTCGCCAGCTGCCGGTTGAGCTTCCGCTCCCGAGGTTGACCAGATCCATTTGCCGGTCAGCGTGATGTTGGCCGTGGGGGACGGATCGACTTTGCCGCGTTGCACCGCGATGTCGAACTTCTTTGGCGCGGTGCCGGTGAGTTGCCAGACGCTGTCCACGAACTGCTCCGCGGTCATCCGCTTCACCTGCGGGCCGCCGTACTGATAATCGTCACCGGCGTGATCGGGATCGATGACTACCGCCTGCGATTGATACGCCTGCGAGGTCGCGATCAGCTTCAAGGTGTGCTTGATGTCGTAACCATGCTCGGCGAAATCGACGGCGAGGAAATCGAGCAGATCGGCGTTCCACGGCGGCGTCTGCATGGCATCGAGGGGATGGACAATGCCGTGCCCCATCAACCGATGCCACAACCGATTGACCAGTGTCCGAGTGAAGCGGCCGTTGTCGGGATGCGTCATCAACGCCGCGAGTTGTTTCATGCGTTCCGGCTGCGGGGCTTGCGGGTTGATGTCGCCGAGTTCAGGGAACATCCATTTCGCCGTGGCCTGCTTGCCCACGGGTTTATCACAACGATGAATTTCCAGTGGCTGCGAAGAGTAAATCGCCGCGAGACCGTACGACTCATCCAACGTCCAACGGTCAATGAAACTGTCATGGCACGAGGCACACTTCAGGTTGATCCCGAGAAATGCCTGACCGACGGATTGGGCGAACTGAATCTCAACAGTCTGCCCGGCGCTGACGTTGCCGCGCCATTTGATGCCGTCCACGAAACCCACGGTGTCCGCATTCGGCGCGAGCAACTCCTGCGCGAACTGGTCGTACGGTTTGTTGTCGATCAGCGCCCGGTACAACCACTTGCTAATCTGCTTGCGGCCGCCGGTGATGAAGCCCGTACCGCCGTAATCGTTGCGAAGCAGGTCGTTCCAGAACGTCAGCCAGTGCTCGGCATAGGCGGTGTCGTCTGCGAGCAGCGCATCAATCCAGCGCGTGCGCCAATCGGGGCGGCTGTCATCCAACGCCTTTGGCAAGGCCAGCGCTTCCGGTAGCAGGCCGATGAGGTCCAGCGATGTCCGCCGGGCAAACGCGGCGTCATCCAGCGCGGCCGGACGCGTCTTCCCATTCTTCGCCAGCTCGGCGTCAATGATACGATCGATGGGATTGCTGCGCCCGTCCTGCACGGCCGGCAACTTCGGCCGGCGCGGCTTCAACGGTGGTTCGTAACGCGATTTCGTGAACGTGAACCCTGTTTCCCATGGCAATCCGGCGTCGATCCATTCCGCGAGCAGCCGCACTTCTTTCTCAGTGAGCCGCTCACCCTCGGGCGGCATCTGTTCGCCGGGGTCACGCGATTTAACGACCGCGATCAACCGGCTTGCCGCGGATTTCCCCGGTTCGACGATCTTGCCCCCTTCGCCACCGGCCAGCGTCGTTGCCCGCGTGTTGAACGACAGCTCGCCTTTCTTCTGGTCGCCGGTGTGACATTTCCCGCAGTGTGTTTTCAAGATCGGCACAATGTCGTGCGCAAAATCGGGTGCGGCGAACAAGGTTGGCGTGAGACCGCCGCCAAGAATCAGAACCGAAAGGAGCGTTCGACAACTCGTCACGTTCGCGCTCGCCAGCTCAAGAGGTGTTCGGAAAAAACGGGACTCAGCATCTATCGTAATTCTCCGATGGGATAGTCACAATCGCGGAACCGATGATGGATCTCTGTGAGCGGCATGGCGCTAGCCGCCGGTGTCTTTCAAAGACGGGATCAATTCACCGGCGGCTAGCGCCGTGCCGCTCACAAGAGACGTGCTGTTCCACTGGACGAGGGCTCAACGGTATGAATCGGCATTGCGTCGGAGTGACGATTGTCTGGGTGGTCACGGCATTCTCCTTGATGGCCGCCGAACAGGCCCCCGCGGATCAGCCCAGTGAAGCCTTGGAAAATGCGATCGAACCCCTGATCAAACGGCATGAGGGCGAAGTCGGCGTCATGGTGCGGCATCTGGGGACCGGCGCGAGCTATAGCCATCGCCCGGACGAAGTCATGCCGACGGCGAGCCTGATCAAGTTCCCGGTCATGCTCACGGTCTATCAGCAGGCTGCCGCGGGCAAGCTCGATCTGCAGAAGCCGGTGACTTATCGCGAAGAAGACAAGGTGCCGGGATCGGGAGTTCTCGGCCCGCACTTCACCCCCGGCGTATCGCTGCCGTTGCGCGATGCCGTCCGGCTGATGATGGCGTATTCCGATAACATCGCCACCAACCTGGTCTTGAAGGAACTGGAACTGGCGACGACGAACACGCAGATGGAAGCGTGGGATTGCCCGAACACGAAGATTCACGCGTTCGTGTTTCGTGGCAGCACATCGATCGCGCCG